>JBAVQT010000380.1:0-2977 GCA_049694295.1 Candidatus Acidiferrales bacterium | reverse complement strand
GGGGCGGACTGCGTGGTGGCGGAGGCGCGCGAGCGCGCGAGCGACAAGCCACTTATCGTCGGATTTTGCGTGACAGCGCACCGCGGGGCACACGGCTACGTGGTGACGATGGATGTGGTCGCCGACTGGCGGCGGCGTGGCGCGGCGTCCGCGCTGTTGCGTGAAGCCGAGCGGCGAATGGCGGCCGAAGGAGTGCATGAGGTAGGTTTGGAGACGGCAACGGACAACGAAGCGGGCGTTGCGTTCTGGAAAAAGCATGGCTATCGTAACCGGGGCGTAAGGACGGGATATTATCCCGGCGGGCGGGACGCCTTCGAGATGTTCAAGCGACTCGCGTGACGGTGCAGACAAGGAAAGGGTGGCGCACGGATGTCTCTGTGGCACGTGATCGTACTCGCGGTGGTGCAAGGTCTGGCGGAATTGCTGCCCGTTTCGAGCTCGGCGCACGTAATTGTCGCGGAAAAATTGATGGGGATGGACCCCGCGGCGCCGGAGACGACGCTGCTGCTGGCGATGCTGCATACGGGGACCATGTTCGCGGTGATCGCATATTTTTGGAAACGGTGGCGGCAGGCATTTTTTCAAAGCGCGGCGGATTTCTGGCGGTTCGTCATCGCGCTGATTCTGGCAACCGCGTTGACCGGGGTCGTAGGCGGCGCGCTAACCAAGGCCATCGAGAAATTCGCGTTTCGCAATGAGCCGCACGCGTGGGTGGAGCAATTGTTCGGGCGGCTGGATCTGATCGCCGTAGCGCTGGCCGCAGCGGGAGTCTTGATCCTATGCGCGGGCCTTAGGGAAAATCGAACGGGCCCATCGAAGACGGGCTCGACGGAGATCGATCTCCGGCAAGCTGGTTGGATTGGAGCGGTGCAAGGATTTTGCCTGCCGTTCCGTGGATTTTCGCGATCGGGAGCGACGATCTCCACGGGCATGCTGGCGAACGTCGCCAAAGCGCGCGCGGAGGATTTTAGTTTTGCGCTGGCCGTGGTGCTGACGCCGGTGGCGATTGCGCGAGAGGGCCTGCGGTTGGTGCAAACCCAGCATCTGACTTCGGCAGCCAGCCTGATGCCGGCGCTGGTGCCCAGCTTGGTCGGAGCGGCATTCGCGTTTCTGGCGGGATTGCTGGCGCTGAAATGGTTGAGCCGCTGGCTCGAAACCGGACGTTGGTATTGGTTCGGGATTTATTGCCTGGCTGCGGCCGCGGTTGTCGGATATCTGTATCACGCCGGGTACTGACGCGCGAAGCTCACAGGAGGAGATATTCCCCGGAGCAACGGACTTCGCCCCGTCGGCTGCGCGCGCGACAAATGATATGCGGGACATGGCATGGAAACAACAGAGCCGAAAACATGATTTACACGCGAATCGCCTTTGGTATAGTGAACTCGTAGCTCGCGTTCCTCCCTTTGGGCTTCGCGCGACAGCGCCCGCGCAGCCCAAGATTCGCGCGGGAGCCTTCCCCATTTCAGCCAGCCCTGAATTTCAGGACGCTGGAGGCGTCACACAAAAACAGTCTATGATCTGGTCCAAGGGGAACCTTCGTGCGCATCCTTACGCCTACTGAGAATAAACGACTCAACGAGATGGTTGGATTCATCGGCCTGAGCCTGGCCGTGCTGCTGGCCCTGAGCCTGCTGAGCTATTCCCCGCATGACGCTTCGTTCAACGTCTCCGCGCCGGTCAGCGGGCAGCCCAGGAACTGGATCGGGCCGGTGGGCGCGCATATGTCCGATTTATTTTTCCAACTCTGCGGCTATTCCGCATTTCTGGTGCCGATAGGAATGTTCCTGGTGGCGCTGCGATGGTTCCGAAGCCAGGTGCTGGAAGCTCCGGTGGCGAAGATGGTGGGCGCGGCGATGCTGCTGCTGTCATTTTCCGCGGAGCTGGCGCTGCTGCACATGCCGGAAGTTCGCGGAGCGCTGCCCGCGGGCGGGATGCTTGGCACGCTGCTGGCGGGCGGGATGCGCGCGGCTTTCGCTCCGCTGGGAGCGAACCTCATTTCGATCGCCACTCTGTTGACAGCGCTATTCCTGACCACGAGCTTTTCGTTCCGCACTGCCGGCGCCTGGATGAAAAAACCGATGGCTGACGACGGGATGCTGGGGCAATGGATGGCGCGCGTGAAAGAGTGGCGCGAGGAAAAGGAATCCACGCAACTCCGCAAAAGAGTAGAAAAGATCAAGCTGACCGGGCGTCCGCCTGCCCCCATGCAGAAATCTTCGACACTGGAAGTGGACGAGGTAGAGGAAGCCGAGCGCGCGGAAGAGCAATTGTCCAAGGAGAGGGATGCGCGGCGCGCTCCGACCGTCATCAAATTCCATCAGGACCGCGAAGATGAAGAGCGCGAAGCGGCGGCGAAATCGCCCAAGAAACCGACCGAGCCGAAAATTGCGGTAGGCGCTAAGAATTACAAGTTGCCGCCGACCTCGCTGCTGACGCCCGCCGAACGCGGCCAGAAAATGCAGGAAAGCGATCTGAAGGAATACGCGCGGGCGATCGAAGAGAAATGCGCGGAGTTTGACGTAGGCGGGCGCGTCACACAGATCAATCCCGGTCCGGTGGTTACCACGTTTGAGTTCAAGCCCGAGGCGGGAATCAAGTACAGCCGAATTACCGGCCTGGGCGACGATCTCTGCCTGGCGTTGCAGGCCGAGTCAATTTTAATCGAGCGGATTCCGGGAAAGTCCACGGTGGGAATCGAAGTCCCGAATCCAAACCGCGAACCGATCGCCCTGCGAGATGTGCTCGAATCTCCGGAGTTCAGCCACCCGGCGTCAAAACTGACGGTGCCGCTCGGCAAAGATTTGATCGGCCGCATTCGCGCTGCCGATCTGACCCAGATGCCGCACCTGCTGATCGCGGGATCCACGGGCACGGGCAAAAGCGTCTTCATCAATTCCCTGCTGATGGGAATGCTCTACAAAGCAACGCCGGATGAGTTGAAGTTGGTGCTGGTGGACCCCAAACGGTTGGAGCT
>JBAVQT010000379.1:0-3637 GCA_049694295.1 Candidatus Acidiferrales bacterium | reverse complement strand
CGACTAGAGGATGCGCTGACAAGAATTCACCCAGGCCGCGGCGCAATGCGCCGGTGCCATGGCCGTGAATGATGCGCACGCTGGGCTGGCCTGCCAGAGCGGCCTCGTCGAGGAATTTGTCCACGCGCCGGGTGGCTTCCTCGACGGTGCAGCCGATTACGTTGATCTCCCCAGCGGCAGGTTCTTCGCTGGGGTGCGCGCGGACTGTCACCGATTTCGCGGTTGCGGCACTCCCGGCCTTCTCAGCCGGGTCATCTTCCATTTCGATGATTTCCGCAAGAGGGACTTTCATGCGCAGCGGGCCGGCCTCGACTTCGGCCACGCGTCCATCGTGGCGGCGAAAGACCACGGCCTGCTTGAATCCCTTCACGCGAATTTTTTGTCCGGCGGCGAGCGATTCGGGTGCAATCGGCTTAGGCTGCGGCTGGGCCGCGACTCCGAGATCGGCCTGCGAATCCGACAGAGCGGCCATGACCGCGGCATCGGCATCGGCGCGGGCCTCGGATTCAATTTTTCCGAGGCGACGGCCGGATTGTTTTTCGATCTGCGCGCGCACAGCGCGGTCTTTAATTTCGGAGGCGAGGCGCGCGACTTCGTTTTCGAGATGTTTTTGCGTCTCCGCGAAACTTTTTTCCAGTTCGGCGATCCGCTTTCGCTGCCGCTCGATCCATTCGGTTTGCAGTTCGCGCCGCTCGCTTTCGAGACGCGCCAAAGCCTCGCGCGCCTGGCGCTGCAAGTCTTCCATTTCATCGCGGCTGCGATGCAGATAGGCGATCAAGCCGCGCGCTTCATGCGACTCCGGAGAAATCTCCGCGCGCGCTTTCTGCACCACGCGCGCCGGAAGTCCCAGGCGCCGGGCAATTTCGATTCCGCTGGAAGTTCCGGGAACTCCGGTGAGCAGGCGGTAGGTGGGACGGAGATTTACTTCATCGAACTCGACGGCGGCATTTACGATTCCAGGAGTGGTGGAGGCGTAGGCTTTCAGGCGATCGTGATGGGTGGTGGCGAGGGTGAGCGCGCGACGCGAGCGAAATTCCTCGAGCAGCGCGACGGCGAGCGCGGCACCCTCCTCGGGAGCCGTTCCGGTGCCCACTTCGTCGACGAGGATCAACGAGCGACTGGTGGCGATTTCCAGCATTGATTTCAGATTGAGCATGTGCGCAGAAAATGTGGAAAGGTCCGCGGCGATGGACTGCTCATCTCCGATGTCGGCCAGGACGAAATCAAACAGCGGCAAAACCGCACGCTCGGCGGCGACGGGGATTCCGGATTGGGCGCCGAGCGCGGCCAGGCCAACGGTCTTGAGCGCGACCGTTTTTCCGCCGGTATTCGGACCGCTGACGACCATGACGGTCTCGTCGCCGCCGAGGGCGAGCGAAAGCGGCACGGTTTTGCGCCCCTGCGGGCGCAGGGTGGCTTCGAGTACCGGATTGCGAGCGGCATCGAGGCGGAGCGAATTGTCGGGCGAAAATTCGGGCGCGACGCAGTCGAACTCCCGCGCGAAACGCGCGCGGGCAAACACGGAATCGAAATGGGCAATCGCGGCAGCGGCGCTTTCGAGCGGCTCGCGCTCGCTGCGAAGCCTCTCGGTGAGGTCGGCCAGGATGCGGGCGATTTCGGCCAGCTCTTCTTCGCGCAGCTGCACCAGGCGGTTGTTGAGGTCGATCGTTTCCAGCGGCTCGACGAACATGGTCTGGCCCGTGCCGCTCGCTCCGTGGACGACGCCGGGAACGGAGCGGCGCTCGGAAGCGCGCACCGGAATCACGAATCGTTCGTTGCGCAGGGTGATGTAGTCTTCGCCGGCCGTTTCGCCGCGGCCGCGCAGAATTTTCTCGAGCGATTTATGAATTGTGTCGCGGCCCTGGGCGAGCCCGGTGCGAATGCGGCGGAGTTGCGGCGATGCATCGTCGGCGATCTCGCCGTTGGGATGAATGGCCCGGCGGATGGCGGCGGCCAGATGCTTGAGGTCGGGCAGCGCCGCAGCGCGCTCGGCAAGCCGCGGAAATTTCGCGGCATCGTTCTTGAATGACTGCTTCACGCCGCCGGTGGTCTCCGCGAGCGACGCGGCCTGCAGCAGTTCGCCGCTGGCCAGCAGGGACGCGGGAATTTCGAGGCGCGCGAGCCAAGCCTCGGGATCGGCCAGCGACCCGAGTCCCAATTCGGCGCCGCCGCGCAGATACGCCATGGCTTCGCGGATGAGCGCGAATTCGCCATCGAGCGCGGCGGCGTCTTGGCCGGGGACGAGCGACTCGATGGCGCGGCGCCCGGGCGCACAGGTGGTGAATCGCGCGACGATCTCTTTCAGCCTGGGAAATTCGAGAAGCTCTGGCGCGGAGTGCGACACGTGGACCTCGCATTAAATTGTAACGCGGATGCCTGTGGAAACTCAGTTGCGTTGAGCTGGGCCGGCGATGGGGATGCGGGGGACGCGCGGAGCGGCCTACTTTTTCCTTTTGGCGGGGTGGGAGGGGCCGAGCGTCTCGACCATGGCTACCGCGATGGCGTCAATCGTGGCGGTGGCGTCATGTCCTTTCTGTGGATTGTTATTGCCGAAAATCGCGAAAACGAGGCGCTCGCCGCCAAGAGTGGTGGCGTAACCGGAAAGAGCGTGGACTTCTTCGAGCGTCCCGGTCTTGGCTTGGATCAACCCCGCTGCGGGCGTGCCTTTCATGCGGCTTTCCAGCGTGCCGTCAACTCCCGCGATCGGCAAGGTGCCGACAAAATCCAGGCCCCAGGGTTGCTGCGCGGCGTAACGCAGGAGCGCCACCATTCCGCGCGGCGTGATCAGGTCGTCGTGGGAGAGACCAGAGCCGTCGGACAAAATCGCATCGCCATCCGGCACTCCAGCCTGCGCGAGAAACGCCTGCTCGAGCCACAGTCCCGGGTCGTTTGCGCCATATCCGCTTTTTTCGCGCGCCACGGTGCGGAGAAAAAGCTCGGCGTGCAGATTTTGGCTCAGCTTGTTAGTGAGCCGGACGCTTTCAATGAGCGGGAGGGAGATGTGTTCGGCGAGCACGTTGGCGTTTGGCGCGGGCAAGGGAAGGCACTTTTTCAAAATGATCTGGGCTTCGGCGGGAATGCAATCGGCGGGCGGGGGCGCATGCCGCACGCGCACCGTGCCCGCCACCAGGACGCCGCGCTGTTCGAGAAGTTGTTTTAGCGTTCGCGCGGCAGTGTCAGCCGGATCGGGCATGGCCAAATCGAAACGCATGGGCTCATGACCGAACGGAATGGCTCCGCGCAGAAGCAGAAATTTCTCGCCGGGCGCACGCCCCACGCCGAAATCGGGCGGCTCGCTGCTTGCGCTGGTGGTGAAATCCACGGTGAGCGTGGCGGCCGCGGCTGCGGGAACGACGCTTACCACGGCGGGATCGCCGACGAGCGCGCCGGGCTGGATGGTTACGGTCACCGTATTTTCGTTGAAGGCGATGGCGCTGACCGGCGCGCCAAATGAAAAAAAGAGATCTCCGGCGCTCCAACCGGCCGGATAGGGGTCGTACGGAAAGTAGCTGTCGTCGGCGACGATATCGCCATCCACTTCTCTCAGGCCTTTGGCCACGACTGCATCCGCGAGCTCCGCCAGGACTTTTTCAAGCGGGCCGCTGCGCTCGGCTTTTTCCGCATACGGAAAGACGCG
>JBAVQT010000378.1:0-5729 GCA_049694295.1 Candidatus Acidiferrales bacterium | reverse complement strand
AGAGTAACGCACCCTTCCGCCGCAGCGAAACAAGAATCCAGTTCCGCGCGCATCTCAGTCAACACGCTCTTCCCACATCGCGTGATATTCTTTCCGCGCTCGCGATCCGCCCGCGCTTGCATCGAGGCGCGCGAGTACCGGAGAAATGCCCGTGTCACGTAGTTGCTCTGAAACTTTTTACGCAATCGCGTTGTTGTTCGCCATCTTTGTGATCGCCGCGCCGGCGCGCGCGCAGCAGGCCATCACCATTCACGTCGATGCGACGCCCACCAATCAACCGCTCTCCCACACCTGGGCGTATTTCGGCTACGACGAACCCAATTACACATACGCTCCCGGCGGCCACGACCTCATCTCCGATCTTTCGTCCCTCAGCCCCGTGCCCGTTTACATTCGCGCGCACAATCTGCTCACCACCGGCGATGGCTCGGCTTCCCTGAAATGGGGCTCGACCAATGCTTACACCGAGGATGCTGCCGGAAAGCCCATGTACGACTGGACCATCACCGACAAAATTTTCGACACTTACCTGCGAGCCGGCGCAAAACCGTTCGTCGAAATCGGTTTCATGCCTGAAGCTCTTTCCACGCATCCGGAACCCTATCGCCACGATTTTCCCAAGGGCGGCATTTTCACCGGCTGGACTTATCCGCCGAACGACTATCAAAAATGGTCAGAGCTGGTTCGGCAGTGGGTCCTTCACTGCGTGGCACGCTATGGCGCGGCCGAAGTGGCCACCTGGTATTGGGAAGTCTGGAACGAGCCCGACATTCCTTACTGGCACGGCACTGCCGAGGAATACGACAAGCTCTACGATTTCTCAGCCGATGCCGTCAAGCGCGCGCTGCCCTCCGCTCGCGTCGGGGGACCGGTCACCACCGGTCCCGCAAATCCCAAAGCTGCCGAATATCTGCGGCAGTTTCTCGAACACTGCGCGCATGGCACGAATTTCGCGACTGGAAAGACCGGCTCACCGCTCGACTTCATTACCTTTCACGTCAAGGGCTCGCCGAAAATGGTGAACGCTCGCGCCGAGATGGGTCCGGGAGTGCAATTGCTCTCCGCGTCCAAGGGTTTCGACATCATCGCGAGCTTTCCCGGCTTCGCGCAGCTTCCGATCATCCTCAGCGAATCCGATCCCGATGGTTGCGCCGCTTGCGACCCGAAAACTCATCCGGCGCTCGCCTATCGCAATGGTTCGCAGTATCCCGCCTACACGGCGCTGATCTGGAAACGCCTCTCGCAGCTCGCCGCCGAAAAAAATGTCCGCCTTCAGGGAATCCTCACCTGGGCTTTCGAGTTCGAGGACCAGCCATACTTCGCCGGCTTCCGCACGCTCTCCACCAACGGCGTTGCCAAGCCGGAGTTGAACTTCTTTCGCATGGCCGGCCTGATGACCGGCGACCAACTCCGCGTCGAAAGCACCGGCGCAAAGCCGCTGCCGGAAATTCTCGACTCCGGCGTCCACGGCGCGCCGGACATCGATGCTGTAGCAGCGCGCGCCGACCACCGCATTACCGTGATGCTCTGGAATTATCAGGATGACGATGCGCCCGGACCGGACACTTCCGTCTCGCTCGCAGTGAGCGGGCTTCCCACAGCGCCGGCGCGGTTGCTGATCCGCGAATACCGCGTGGATGCCGCGCACAGCAACGCCTACTCCGTGTGGACGGAAATCGGCTCGCCGCAAAATCCCACTCCCGAGCAAATCAAGCTGCTAAAAACGGCGAGCGACCTCCAGGCGCTTGGCTCGCCCCGATGGGTAGAAAATAAAAATGGCACGCTAATGCTCCCGCTGGCGGTCCCGCGCGAATCGCTTTCGCTTTTCGAATTCACATGGTAGGGCAGAACAGGAATAGACGAAAATGTAGTACGGCGGGACTTACAACGGTTAGAGGGAGACTCGCGCGAGGAACAACGTTAGTGCGAGCCGCCGGCTGACGTCGCATACTGCGAATTCCGCGTCCGCTCGTCTGCAAAAAAATTCCGTTCGTGAAGGCCGCGGTAGATCCGTCCCGCGATTTCCGAAGCGTGGGGCCCGCTGACGTAGCGGCTGCCGCCGCGGATCAGCACCACCAGCACGATCTTTGGGTGCAATTGGTCGGCGTACGACACGAACCAACCGAGGCGTCCGCCCAGGTCCTCATCGTTGCAAGTTCCCGTTTTTCCCAGCGCCTGCTCGCCGTCCGGGTCGTAGCTCTGCTTGGCCGTCCCATACATTACGGCCGCCAGCATTCCTTCGCGGATATCCGGCAGCAGCGCGCCGATATTCAGGGTGCGTCGCACGCGCGGCGCAAATTCCCGTTGCTCGGCCGCAGTCCGCGGATATTGCAGGTAGTATTGCGTCCCACCGTTCGCGAGAGTGCTTACCAGCGAGGCCAGCTGAAATGGCGTGATCCGGATTCCCGAGCCGAAGCTCGACATTCTCGCCGTCCCGCCATACGCCGGCGGCGCCGACGGCAGCGCTCCCGGCTGCTCTTCCGGCATGTTGTATCCCACGCGGCTTCCCAGCCCGACCATCTGCGCGTATTTCGTCACGCGCGCAAATCCCAGGCGCGTTCCCACCGCTTCAAAATATGCGTTGTTCGAATGCGCCATCGCCTCGGTCAAATCCATGTACCGGCGATGCCCTACTTGAATCATCGTGTCCCGCGTGATCACGCCTTCTTCCAAACCCGCGAGCGCGATCACCGGCTTGATCGTCGAGCACGGCTCAAACCCCGATGAAAACGCCATCTTCTGGTTGACGATCGTCAGCACACGTCCCGTCGAAGGATCCACCGCGACCACCGACCCATTCGCGTGGCCCAGTGCGTCCACCGCGACCTGCCGAACCTCTGGGTCATCTGCTTCGGTCTGATCGCCATGCGTCGGATCGCCATAGGTGGGTACGCCGCGCGTTCGATGCGTTCTCGATGCGGGTCTCTTCCCCGCGCCAAACGCCACTCCGGCGGCGAGCGTCAAAAGGAGGCAGAAAATGGATACGGCTTGGTGGAAAACTGGATTTCGCTGCATGTCGGCGCTGTTTGGACCCGAAATATTCCCCGCGAAATCAATACCAATTTCAGTGTAAGGAATCGGCGAACATTCGCGCAACTGGAAACACGAACAGTTTCCGCATCCGCACAGCCTCGCCTCGCGGGCAATGCCGCCCGTCTGAACGACCGGCCCTCGCCACAAAAGAAAGCGCGTCCCGGCGGCTATTTCAACCACCGGGACGCGCTCTAATTTTCCCGCCAGTGAGGGTGCCAACCCGGACTGCGCCGGGCTACCGCGGACCGCGCCGGTGACTAGCGACCGCGACCCTGCGCTGCCGCCGCGGCCTTTGCCACGGGTCTGTGAGTATCGCCGTCGCCATCGCCGTTCTTGGATTCCTCGGCCGCAGCCGTCGCCGCCGTGATAATCGCGCCCAGCCCCATGGCCTTCCGCACCTCGTGCTCGATCTTCGTGCGGACGTCGGGATTCTCCTTCAGGAATACGCGCGCATTCTCGCGGCCCTGCCCGATTCGTTCGTTCTTGTACGAAAGCCAGGTACCCGATTTATCGATGACGTTTTTAGCCACGCCAACGTCAATCAGGTCGCCTTCTTTCGATACGCCTTCTCCGTAAATAATGTCGAATTCCGCTTCGCGAAACGGCGCCGCCACCTTATTTTTAACTATTTTCGCGCGCGTCCGCGATCCCACCACCCGATCGCCATCTTTAATGGACTGAATTCTGCGGATGTCCACGCGAATCGAAGCATAGAATTTCAGCGCTCGCCCGCCCGTGGTGGTTTCTGGATTCCCGAACATCACGCCGATTTTCTCGCGTATCTGGTTGATGAAAATCAGGCAGGTCCGCGACTTCGAAACGATTCCCGTCAGCTTTCGCAGCGCCTGCGACATCAGCCGCGCCTGCAACCCCATCTGCGGATCGCCCATATCGCCTTCGAGCTCCGCCCTGGGCACCAGCGCCGCCACCGAGTCCACCACCACCACGTCTACCGCGCCTGACCGGATCAGAGTCTCCGCGATTTCCAGCGCCTGCTCGCCATTATCCGGCTGCGACACCAGCAGATTGTCCACATCCACGCCCAACTTTCTCGCGTAGATCGGGTCCAACGCATGCTCGGCGTCGATAAAAGCGGCCTGACCACCCAACTTCTGCGCTTCGGCTATCACATGCAGCGTCAGCGTCGTCTTGCCGCCCGATTCAGGACCGTATACCTCGATCACTCGTCCGCGCGGGAATCCTCCCACGCCTAGCGCCGCGTCAATCGAGATCGAACCCGTCGGAATCACGCTCACCGGCACCAGCACGTCCCGGTTCCCCAGCCGCATGATCGAGCCTTTGCCATGGTTCTTTTCGATCTGCGCAATCGCCAACTCTAATGTTTTAGCTCTTTCGTCCATTGTTGACACCTCAAGAGGGCTTTCGTTTAGTGTCCTGGGGGACTCAGGCGGCTCAGCATACCACTTCGCGCCCGCCCCGGGCATGCCGCCGTTTCGAGCATCAATCTACCACAAGGCGAACAAAAAGCAAACACTATTTTCGCCTTATATTCGCCTCTAATACTTGTAGAATCCCCGCCCCGATTTCCGCCCCAGCCATCCCGCCGCAACGTATTTCCTCAGCAGCGGGCACGCGCGATACTTTGGATCGCCGAATCCCCGCTGCAGGACCTCCAAAATATCCACGCACACATCCAGCCCGATAAAATCCGCCAGCTCCAACGGCCCCATCGGATGATTCATCCCCATCTTCATCACTGCGTCCACAGCTTCGGCAGTCGCCACACCTTCCATCACGCAATACGCCGCCTCGTTGATCATCGGCATCAACACACGGTTGGAGACGAAACCCGGCGCGTCGTTCACGGCCACCGGCTTTTTCCCCAGCTTTTCGCACAGCGCCATGGTGGTCTCAAACGTTTCGTCGCTGGTCGCCAGGCCGCGAATCACCTCCACCAGCGCCATCACCGGCACCGGATTCATGAAATGCATTCCGATGCACCGCTCGGGGCGCCCCGAAGCCGCCCCCAGTTGCGTCACCGATATGGAAGAGGTGTTGGTGGCGAGGATCACGCTCGGCCGCAGCGCACCGGCCACTTCTTTCAGCACTCGCACTTTCAATTCCAGGTGCTCCGGCACCGCCTCGACGACAAAATCCGCATCTGCCAGAGCTGCCGCTTCCGTCACCGGCTTGATCCGCGCGATCACCAACGGTTTATCTTCCTCGCGCAGCGTGCCCTTCTTCACTTCGCGGTTAAGGTTCTTGCTAATCGTCTCGATCCCCTGATCCAGGAATCGTTTTTCCACGTCGCGCAATATCACCCGGTACCCGGCTCGCGCAAACACGTGCGCGATTCCGTTCCCCATCGTGCCAGCTCCGATTACGCCAATCGTCTTGACCGCCTCAGCCCCCATCGTCCCTCCGCAAAGATCCCCGTTGCCTCGCTCGCGCCGCGGTTACGCGCGCTCCACAGCCAGGGCCACCGCGTTGCCGCCGCCGAGGCATAGCGCCGCGATTCCGCGCCGCAATCCGCGACGCTGCAATTCATACAGCAGCGTCACCAGCACGCGCGCTCCCGAAGCGCCAATCGGATGCCCCAGCGCCACCGCGCCGCCGTTGACGTTCACTTTTTCGGGATCGAGCCGCAACTCGCGAGTCACCGCGATCGCCGCCACCGCAAACGCCTCGTTCAACTCGTAGAGGTCCACATCCTTGTCGCGGTCCCAGCCAGTTTT
>JBAVQT010000377.1:0-7790 GCA_049694295.1 Candidatus Acidiferrales bacterium | reverse complement strand
AACCAATAATCAACGATCGCGCCCGCCGGAGGATTTTCGCCCACCGGCGTTTCGATCGGCAGCGGCGTGTCGCGATTTTCGCTTCGCCGCACTCGATAGGCAGGTGCCGGGGCAAACAGATATGCGTCCCGCGCCGAGATTTTCTCCGACCACTCGCGCAGCGGCTCGATATCATCCAATACCCAGAACGAGCGTCCGTGTGTCGCCACCACCAGATCGTCGCCGTGCACTGCGATATCGTGAATCGGCGTCACCGGCAGATTTTGCCGCAACGGCTGCCAGTGATCGCCGTCATCGAACGACACCCAGATGGCCGTCTCCGTTCCCGCGAAGAGCAATCCTTTGCGCACGGTGTCTTCCCGCACCACGTGGACGTATGAGTCCACCGGCAGTCCCGTCACCGTGTTCGCCCAGGTCTTCCCGCCGTCGCGCGTGCGATAAATGTAGGGGTGATAGTCGTCGAGTTGGTGACGATCCACGGCCGCGTAGGCCGTGCCCGCGTCGAAATGCGACGCTTCGATAAGGCTCACCATGCTCCACTCCGCCAGCCCCGCGGGCGTCACGTCGGTCCAATGAGCGCCCTCGTCCGTGGTCACGTGAATCGCACCGTTGTCCGATCCTGCCCAGATTTCTCCCGCTCGAACCGGCGACGCCGCGAGCGTATACACTTCGCCGCGACGCTTCGATTTCTCGGCCGCAACGCCCTTCTCCGCGATTGGCTTGGCGCGTTTCGCGGCGGGCGCTTTTGATTGCGGCGTTTCTCGGACGGTCAAGTCCGGGCTGATTTTCTGCCAGCTCGCTCCGCCGTCCTTCGTCTTGAAAACGAATTGCGCCGCGAAATACACCACCTGCGGATTTTGCGGTGAAACGATAGTCGGCGCGTTCCAATTAAATCGCAGCGTCCCTCCCGGCACCGCCACCGGCCACGGTGCGATGTCCGCCGATTGCCCCGTCGACCAATTAAATCGCGACAGGCCGCCGTACGGTCCGCCGCCATACACCACATCGGGCTCGCGCGGATCGAGAGCGATGTATCCGCTCTCTTCTCCACCCACCGGCGCCCAATCTCGAAACGAAATCTGTCCGTAATCGCTGCGGCTCAGCACCGCCGCCGTGCCGCTGTCTTGCTGAGCTCCGTAAACGCGGTAGGGAAATCGGTTGTCCGTCGTCACGTGATACATCTGCGCGGTCGGCTGGTTGTACCAGGAGCTCCACGTGGCGCCATCATCCACGCTCACCACCGCGCCCTGGTCCGACGCCAATATCATCCGCCCCGGATCATCCGGTGCAATCCATAGCTGATGATAATCGTCGCCGCCCGGCGCGCCTTTCAGCGATTCAAAATGTTCTCCGCCGTCGCTTGACCGGTACGTCGATGTATTGCACACGTACACCACGTTCGCGTCGTGCGGATCCACCGTTACTCCGCCGAAATACCATCCGCGCTGCCAGATCCGATGATCGCCCGAGATCAGTTTCCAATTCGCGCCACCGTCGTCCGAACGGTACAATCCGCCCTGGTGCGCATCCACGATCGCGTAAACTCGTTGTCCGCCATTTCCCGGCGCGACGGCGATTCCGATTCTGCCCAACCCTTCGCTCGGAAATCCGCCGCCGGTGATCTGCGTCCATGTCGCTCCGCCGTCGTTCGACTTGTAAAGTCCGCTACCCGGTCCATTCGTCGGCCCATATTGCGTCCACGCCGGCCGCCGCGCTTGCCACAGCGCCGCGTACATCACGCTCGCGTTCCCCGGATCGAATGCCACGTCGATCGCGCCCGTGTCGTCGTCCTTTCCCAGCACTTTCGTCCACGTCGTGCCGCCGTCGGTAGTGCGATAGACGCCGCGCTCCGCGTTCGGCCCATATCCGTGTCCCAGCGCCGCCACCAACACGATTTTCGCGTCGTGCGGGTCCACGATCACCCGCCCGATCTGCTGCGTGTCTCGCAGACCGATCTGTTTCCAGGTCGCTCCGCCGTCCGTCGACTTGTACATTCCGTCGCCAAACGAAATGTCCGAGCGCATGTCCGCCTCGCCGCTACCTACATAAATCGTCTGCGGGTCCGACGGCGCCACGGCAATCGCGCCGATCGATGCGATTGGCTCCGCATCAAAGATCGGTTGCCACGTCCGCCCCGCGTTGTCCGTCTTCCACACTCCGCCAGCCACCGCGCCGAAATAAAATTCGTACGGCTTGCCGGGCACACCGGTGGCCGCGATCGTTCGCCCGCCGCGAAATGGTCCGATCAATCTCCAGCGAAGGCCCTGCATGGCCGCCGACGGCGCCTCTTGGGTCCACGCCGCGCGCGCCGAAAAGCCGATCGCCGCTAAAGCCGCCAGTATCGCCGCCAAAACAAATCGATTCAATTTGCGCATTTTCTTCGTCACCGGCTGCGAAGTATAACATTTCAATTTCGTCCTCCGCGCATTTCCCGGCCCGCGCTCGACCGCTGCCGCTCGCCTGTGGCAAAATGAGATTTAGCGCTTATGAATCGCGGTTGCCGCGCATAGCATCTTATTGGGTGTCTGGCGCACTTCGGAGGGTTCCCATGGCTCAAGCAACTTTCGCGGCAGGATGTTTCTGGGGCGTCGAAGAGGCTTTCCGCCGGCTACCGGGCGTTGCCACCACCACGGTCGGCTACACCGGGGGCACGAAGAAAAATCCCTCTTACCAGGAAGTCTGCACAGGCAAAACCGGCCACGCCGAAGCCGTGGAAGTCGAATTCGATCCCGCGCAAGTTTCTTTCGACGAGCTACTGGCCGTTTTTTTTCAGAGCCACGATCCCACCACCGTCAACCGCCAGGGCCCCGACGTTGGCACGCAGTATCGCTCCGCGATTTTTTACCATGACGCGGATCAGGAAACGGCCGCTCGCGCCGCCAAACAAAAACTCGAGGCGGCCAAAGTATTTCCACGCCCCATCGTCACGGACATCGAGCCCGCCTCCGATTTCTACCGCGCCGAAGATTACCACCAGCAATATCTCGAGAAGCGCGGCATGCGTTCCTGCCACATATAGCTCGCCGCGCCAGACTGCTCCTCCGGCGTTGCACGCACTGCGCGCTACGGTGAAGTTGCCTTGGCGGCGTCTGCCAGCGGACTTCGTGGCGTTTGGCGCCGCGCGAATCCTCGCGCAAGCCAGTTCACGTCCGCAGCCGCACCTGGATCAGGCAGCGCCGCTGCTCACTTCCAGAGATGTATTTGGGAAAATCCAGTGCGGAAAAACTCTTAGCCGCTAGCGCCCGGCCTACTTAACCTTCGACGGGCTCTCGCACAGCTCGTGATACGAAACGTATGCCAGCACGCCCACCACTGCGGCCGCCACAATCTTCACCACGATGTGATTATTCACCGAAGCGTGCGTTCCGCTCCCCTGGCCGTTCTGCGGCGCGGGTCCCGGCTCCATGGTCACAGTGTACGAATTCCCCGCGTTGATTTCTTCCACCTGGCCGGCGTACTCCACCAGCAGATCGCCTGTGTATGCCGAAATCACCATCTGGTTCGGGCCCGTCAGCGTCACCTGCCCGTAGGCAGGTCTGCCGTCGGCTGACTTCACGATCCCTTCCGGCGTCTCCAGCACTACCGGCGAATTCGGCCCGCTCGAGAATCCTACTGTTCCGCTTTTCACCGTCGCTTGCACTGCGCCGTCAATTTCCGCCAGTCGCATCGCGCTTGACGACAGCAGGTACACCTGCCCGTTCCCGACTTTTAGCCGCAACGAGCCGCCCGAATCGGTAGACATCGCGTCGCCCGCGTAAACCGTCGCGCCCATTTGCGCCTGGGCCGTTTCCAGCAGAGCGCTCTGCGCCTGGATCACCATTCCCAACGGCTTCTCGGAGGCTCCCATCGCTGGAAGTCCCATGAGTGCCGCGCTAACCATGGTTATGAGGCAGGATCGAAACAGGGGTCGCACGGTTTATCCTCCGTGGGCTGGCTTACGGTGCTACTTTAGTCACATCCGGCCAGACTGTCAATGAGTTCGGCTACAAAACCACCGAGCTCGGCTCGGCCCCTTCGCCTGGTCGAGGATTCCGTCTCCGCGCCCGTAACCTAAATTCAAGAGTGAGTCGTAGCCCGCGGAAACAGACTCGGCACTTGGACAACTGCGCTTCCAACATTTGTCGACGGAGACCCACGCCCATTTGGAGTGCGGCGGCCAGCCTTGGCGCCCGGCCGAGCGACAATCGCTGGGCCTTTCCGCGCGAAATGGTCGGCTGGATTTTTCCGCAAACTATTCATTGGCTCGGTGATCGCTTTGGAAGCCGCGGCAGGACGTGTTTTACGCCGTTGCATTTCGCTTTCATAAACGTCCGCGCAATTTCAATTCGGTGGTTTTTCCGCGCGTCATGGTTCGGTTGACAACCCTCGAAGCGGGCGCGTATCATCGTTTTCGATAACGCGTTTCGTCATCGCCTTATCCCCTTCTTTGCTCTGACCCCCGGCTGGTTGGAGTGACCGACGTAGCAATCTCGGTTAGCAGGGAACGTCCCTATGGAGGCCGCTAACATGTCACCCGAACTCGACTCTAATCTTCATCCTTCGGCTCTTGAAGCAGCTTCCGCGGCGCCCTCAGCAGACTCCTCAATCGAGACCTCGGCGGCCCCGTCCAGCTCTGCCCCTGAAATTATGCCCGAAGCCGTCCAGTCCGCAGCTAAGTCTGGCGCGGCCACGGCTGCAGCCCGCGCCCTCGAACCAATGGCTGCCGCCGCAAATTCTGCTGCCGAGGCCGAGGTATCCGCTCCCATGGAGCCTGCCGCAACGCCGCCGGCGGAGAATTCTGGCGAATCCTCGTCAGTCACCACTCCGGAATCCGCCGTTTCCGGCCGCGATACCGCCGAATCCGAAGCCGCCGTCGAAGACGCCGAGTCCTCCGAAACGATGGACCAGCTTCTCGACCAATTTCCAACTCCCGAGCCCGCCTCATCCCAGGGCGAAATTTTCGACGGCCGGGTCCTCGCCGTCATCGAAGCCGGCGTCGTCGTGGACGTTGGCGGCAAGTTCGAAGGCCTCGTTCCCGCTTCCGAATTCCTCGAGTCCGGCAGTCCCATCACGTTCGGCGCCGGACAGACCATCGAAGTCGAGCGCCTCCACGAACAAAAAGACGGCTACGTTCTGCTTTCGCACGTGCGCGCTCACCGCCGCCGCGTCTGGGAGCGCATCGAAAAATCCTATCGCGAGCATGCCACTATTTCCGGAAAGATCGTCGAGCGTATCAAGGGTGGCCTGGTAGTTGATATCGGCGTGCGCGCCTTCCTGCCTGCTTCGCAGATCGAGCTTCGTCCCGTTCACGATCTCGAGGCCTGGAAAGATCGCGATCTCGACGTTCGCGTCCTCAAGCTCAACCGCAAGCGCGGCAATGTGGTCGTCAGCCGCCGCGCGATTCTCGAAGAAGAGCAAAAATCCAAGCGCGACGCTCTGGTCGGCACCCTCGCCGAGGGCTCCATCGTCACGGGTAAAGTTAAGAACGTCACCGACTACGGCGTCTTCGTCGATCTCGGCGGCCTCGATGGCCTCCTGCACGTCAGCGATCTCGTCTGGGGCCGCGTCCAGCATCCGTCAGCCATTGTGAAGCCCGGCGACGAAATTCAGGTCCAGATACTAAAATTCGACAAGGATAAGCAGCGCATCTCTCTTGGCCGCAAGCAACTGCTCCCCGATCCATGGGCCACTGTGCCGGAGCGTTTTCCGATCGGAGCCCGCATCACCGGCAAAGTAGTCGGTGTCACCGACTACGGCGCCTTCATCCAGATCGAGCCCGGCGTCGAGGGCCTGATCCACGTCAGCGAGATGAGCTGGTCGAAGCGCACCAAGCATCCTTCGAAGATCGTGAAAGTTGGCGATGATGTGGACGTGGTCGTCCTCGAAGTGAAGACCGACCAGCGCCGCATTTCTCTCGGCCTCAAGCAGACCCTTCCCGATCCCTGGGATGCCGCCGCCGAAAAATATCCCGTCGGCAGCGTGGTCACCGGACGCATCCGCAACCTCGCCGATTTCGGCGCCTTCGTTGAAATCGAAGAGGGCATGGAAGGTCTGATTCATATCAGCGACGTCAGCTGGACCGCGCGCATCAAGCATCCCAGCGAAAAATTCAAGAAGGGCGAAACCGTCGAAGCCAAGGTCCTGAAAATCGATTCGCAGAACCGCCGCCTCTCACTCGGCATCAAGCAAATGAATGACATCTGGTCGAACTGGTTTGCGGCCCACAAGGTTGGCGAGCTGATCCGCGGCAAGGTCGCCCGTACCACCGATTTCGGCGCTTTCGTCGAGCTGGCCGATGGCATCGAGGGTCTCTGCCACATCTCGGAGATCGAAGAGCGCCGCCCCAAAGGCGAACGCCATGATGATAAAGGTCCGCGCAGCCAGCGCGTCTCCTCCGTCCTCGCTCCCGCTCAAGAGTACGAATTCAAGATCATTCGCCTCGAGCCCGAGCAGCACAAGATCAGTCTCAGTTATCGCGGTGCGCAGAAGCAGGTCGAGCGGCAGGAAATTGACACTTTCCGCTCCACGGCCAAAGCGAAATCTTCGCCTAACGCAACCATTGGCGATGCGATCCTCGCCAAGCGCCAGTCGTCCTGACCACGCGGCGCACGGTCTCGGCTCGTTCTTCCCGCCGTTTTGGGGCTCGGCGGGTGCCTTCCTCCGCAGGAAATTCATTTACCTTGCGGTAGTTTGATGATATCCAAAGACATGCTGCGTTCCCGCCCCGGCGCACCATTGAGCTATTTTGAGAGGAGGCTCTCGTCCCATGGCAGAGGCTGCCGGAGAGCACGTTAAAGAACACACCATGACCAAGGCTGACCTCGTCGAAGAGGTCACCCGCGTCACCGAACTCCCGCGCAAGGAGTCGGAATCCGTCGTCGAAACGATATTCGACAGCATCATCGCCGCGCTGCAATCCGACGACAAAATCGAAATCCGCGGCTTTGGCAGCTTCCGCACCCGCCAGCGTCGCGGCCGGACGGGGCGCAATCCAAAGACCGGCGCAAAAGTTGAAGTCCCGCCGAAAAAAATTCCCTACTTCAAGCCCAGTAAGGAATTGAAGGACTACGTCAATACTTCGCGCTCCGCCGGCGCCGCCGCTGGTCACGACCCGGTCTCCCAGGGCTAGCCTGCATGGATTATCTTTGGACGCCGTGGCGCTATCGCTACATTGCTGACGCGTCGAAAGATGAAGGCTGCGTATTCTGCGCGGCCCTGGCCGCCGACGATGATTCGAAGACGTTCATCGTTCATCGCGCCTCCAAAAATTTCGTCATCCTCAATCTCTACCCGTATACCACCGGCCACGTGATGATCGTTCCCTACGTCCACGTGGCGGATCTTTCTGCGTCCGATCCCGAAACTCTCGCCGAAATGATGCGACTCGCCCAGCGCGTCCAGGGCGCTCTCGAATCCACCTACCATCCTCAGGGCTACAATCTCGGCATGAATCTCGGCCGCGCCGCCGGGGCCGGCGTCACCGGCCATCTTCACCTCCACGTCCTGCCGAGGTGGTCCGGCGACGCCAATTTCATGAGCGTAGTAGGCGAGACCCGCGTCGAGCCTGAAGAACTCCCCACCACCTACGAAAGGCTCCGCCAAGCTCTAAAGTAAACCCGCCCTCGCGGCATTCTTTCCTTTGACTTTCACATCCCGACCGTCATACCCTCCCCGCCGGTTCTCTGCATTCACCCTTTTGCTTCCGAAGGAGAGCGCCATGTCATTTCTTTCCGCCCTGTGGCTCCCGATTCTGGTCTCGGCCGTCGGCGTCTTCGTCGCCAGCTCGCTCCTGCACATGGTCCTCAAATACC
>JBAVQT010000376.1:0-3644 GCA_049694295.1 Candidatus Acidiferrales bacterium | reverse complement strand
ACCGATCGCCTTGCGGTCGGAATCGGCGCTTCATCTCACCCAGCGGCGTGGCCAGCGGACGATGGCTGAAGGTTGGGGGCAGGAGATTGCGATGGAAATGTTTCGAGCCAGTGAACGTCTATGGTTAATCGCGCTTTTCGTAGCGGCCGTAATTTTCTTGAGTTAATAGGTCGCGTCGTCACCTTCGAGTCTGCTTCCGCGCTAAATCTTCAGGTGACACCTGCTTCGATTCACTAGGTATGGCTTGGGCGTGCTGGTATGCGCCATGGCGTCGGAAGGGCATACCAAAGATACGCCGTTGACGCGCATTCGCCCCAGCCAAGCACCGTTACATTCTAGCGGCGAAGGAGCTTTCTTCGAGAATGGGCAGCAGTTGGTCGGTGGAGATCTGTATAGCAAGGTCCACAGTGGAATTGTTGGATGTGACGGTGGCCCCATCCAGAGCTTGTGAAAGCAGCGGGTGCGATTGGCTCGCCTCGTATTTTCGGAGCAGCAGCGCGGCCTGGAGAATTTGCGAAAGGAAGAGAGAGTCCGTCGCGGAGGCACAGGTAGTCTGAACGTGAAATTCAGCGTCGGTGTCCGCTGCCACAGTGATCTCGAGCGAGCGGATCCCCGCTAGAATCTCGGCGGACCGCGGAAATTTCGAGAGGCCGGGCGCGATCTGCTGGAGCGTTTGCCGCGCCGCGGCGCCATCGACGACCTCCAGAAATGTGGCGTCGCCGTTGGCCTGCGAGATCAGCGCGAGCATGCTCTGATTCGCCAGCAGGCCTTGGGCGTCGCCGGATGCTACGTCGAGAAGTTGCTTTAAGATGGCGCGCTGGCCGAAAGCCGCGGTATTGGAATCGAGAAAAACGAAAAATATATCGCCGCAATGCGGTCCCGCGCCGCAGGAGTAGAGCTTGTAGCCGTCGATTTCGACCGACGGCACCCTTGCGGAATCGAGCGCGGATTGAGCCGAGTCGGAATCGAATGTGCCTTGGAGAACGCCAACAGTGCCGCCGGCGGCCAGATCTGATTGCGCGTGCGGGCCTGCGGCGTCCGCGCCCACGGCCCATGCTACGGTGTCTATTTGGGAGTTGATGTTGATTCCTGCGAAAGAAAGAAATTGCTCGAACGTGATTACTTCGGGCGGAAGCGCCTGCTGCTGAAATTGCGCGAACCAGAGAAACTGGCGCGCCGCTTCGACGTTTGCGTAAGAGAACTGGCCGATATTCTTCGGGAAAAGGCGTATGAGAGTGTCGTCGAGCGATCCGGCATGGACGGGCGGGCACAGCAGCAGCACCAGGAGAATCGCCGCGAGTGATGCGCGCAACGCTTGCATCGTTTGCGGCCATTTTATGTTCGAGACCACCATGCTCCGATCCTTGGATCGGCCTGCGAAGTTTCGGGTCCGCCGCTTGGAAATAGCCTGGCGCGGAAATTGTTGAGGGCCCGCCTTGCGCGCCGCCGTGAAGCGCTCTAGTTCTCATTCAGCGACGTGAAATTGGGAGGCGCAATTGACTCATCGCGCCTCCCGGCCGCCGCTGTTTAGTCTCGCTGTCGCGCGAAACTACATCTGGGTGATAGTGGTGATGTTGCCGTTGAGCCCGCTGGGGAAAAAGCCGCCGCTGGCTGTGCCGATCGCCGCGTTTGCGTAGACGATCGCCAGAACCTCGGACGGATTGCGGATTACCGCCAGGCCGCTGGGGAGCGTTGTGAAAAAGTGAGTGTTGGGCGGCGCATCCACCGGCGGAACGTCCATCGAATCGAGAGCGCCGGGCACCGCTGCGACCGGTGTGAGAATGCCGTTCTCCTTCAGGATCAGATAGAGCCGAATGTTCCCGGCGTGGTAGGCCTCGACGGCGAGGATCTGCGCGGCGGCCTGCAGGTTGTTGCCGGAAAGCAGCGTGGCGGCTCCGCCGTAGGCGCTGACGCCGGTGTCTTCGAAAGCGCGCGCCAGGGTGAGAAAATCATTCTCGCTGCCAAAGCCGATGCCGAGAGCGTTGAGATTAATTTTGGGTTCGGCCACCGCGGCGCTGCCGAGAGCGGTTCGAAGATATTGAACGTGAAGCGCTTCGTCGGCCGCGATTTCGTTCGCGGCGTCCTCGATCGCGGCAGTCGTGAAAGGCACTTTTGCTCCGCCGGTAGCCATGCTGGCGCCGCCGGAAATGGTCGAGCTAAGAGTGCTGCCAGTGGTGGCGACACTGTAGAATTCGCCTTCGAGATATTCGAGGTTGAGCGCGAAATTCAAGACGTCGGTCTCCGAGGGGCCCGCGGCGTGGGAAACTGAGCCGCCGCTCGAGCAGCCTTGCACGAGAGCGCCTGCCGCCACTCCCACTCCCGCGAGCCCGATGTTCTTGATGAAACTGCGGCGAGCGAACGCGCGATTGTAGCGAATCAGATTGAGCTGCTGCAGCGTCTTTTCCGAACTCAATTCAGGTGCGGAATCTTTCTCGGTCGTTCCATTCATTGTGCAACCCCCTCGGTGTTTGAATTTTGTTCAGCTTGCCGCTGCCGGTACCGTTCCCATGGGCAGCCGCGCTTTCACCGTCGTCACGCCTGCCACGCGCGAGCTCCGCGTGACAGCTTGGCGCGGCCCGGCCGCCAGCCGATGCCCTCAATTGATTCTCAATCATTCAATCTGTGCCAGTTCGGAATCGGAGGCGAGGCACCGGGTGGGCTGCAGGTCGTCGCTTTCCATACTCAGTACGCGACGCCGATGTGGATGGATTGCGGAATGAAGTAAATCGCGGCGAAAAGAAAATAAATACTGGCAAGACCTGCCGCCGTCTACATGGATACCCTGACGAAATGGCGGCTGGCAGGAAAATTAACCGCGAAAACAGTCGCCAACGCGCCCGCAGTTGCAGGCCGCGACAAATGCAAAATCGCCGGCTCGCCGGCGACGCTGACTACGTGTGCCGGTAGCCGCGGAATCCAAAGAAGGCGATGTAGAGATAGCAGATCACCGGAAGAAAGAACGCGTGGTGAATGCCGATGCGATCCGCGAGCGCGCCCTGCGCAAGTGGGATGATGGCGCCGCCCACGATTGCAGCCACCAGCAGGCCGGATCCGTCGGCGGTCAGCGGTCCCAGTCCCTCAATGGAAAGCGTGAAGATGGTCGGAAACATGATCGAGTTGAACAGACCGACCGCAATGATGGTCCACATGGCGACGTGGCCGAAAGTCAGCATGGAAGCGCAGACTAGCAGCGCAGCCACGATCGCGGCGATGCCCAGCAGCACGCTGGCGCGGATTTTCTGCTGCAAGGCCGAGCCGATGAAGCGTCCCACCATCGCTCCGCCCCAATAGAAGGCCACGTACCGCGAAGCGTCCTCCAGCGTGAGGTTGGCGATGAAGGACTCGTGAAAGTAATTGATCAGCAGGCTGCCGATGGAAACTTCGGCGCCGACGTAGACAAAGATCGCCAACGCGCCAAACAGCAGGTGCGGATGTTTCCAGATCGAGTCGCCCTCGGCTGAGGCGCCTGCGGAGCGCTCCACGGAACGTATCGTGGGCAGATGAAAAAGCGCCATGATAATTCCGAGCAGAACCAGGGCCAGAGCAAAGCCCAGGTAGGGCAGCTTGACCGAGGAAGCTTGCTGAACGCGATAAGCCTGCAGCGCGGGCACGGAAAGTTTGTGAAGTTGCTCCACCGCCAGAGG
>JBAVQT010000375.1:0-1677 GCA_049694295.1 Candidatus Acidiferrales bacterium | reverse complement strand
TTCGCTCAGCGACTGTCTGGATTGTCAAGGGGTATGTTGATGGAAAAGCGGAAAACGATGGAGCCGTTTCGCGCTTTCCCACAAGCTCGGCTACTACTGCTGGCTGAGTGATAGGCAAGCCAGAACGGGCGGTGCGAGCGGGTCTCGATGTTGACGTACCTCGCGGGCTTTGGCATTGAGACGGACAAGCAGTTTGTGGGCCACGGCGATACGAACAACTTTGGGCGGTTTGCCGGCAGCGCGCAGACGTTGCTGGAAGGCGATGAAGTCCGGTTCGTGTCGAGCCACCACACTGCCCACGATGAACAGGATATCGCGCACCGCGGAGCGGCCTCCGCGCACCGCTCGTTTGCCCTGGCGCTTGCCCGAGTCATTGGCCAGCGGAGCCAGTCCTGCGAGCTTGGAGATGGTCTTGCCGGAGAGCGTGCCGATCTCCGGCATCTCGGCCACGATGCGCGCCACGGTGCGGTCGGCCACCCCCTTGATGGCGCGGAAGGCGAGGTTGAGTTCGCGCCATAGCGGGTCGGCATCGATAAGCGCAGTAATTGCTCGTTCCAGCTCCCGGATCTGCTCGGCGAGGAACTTGAGCATTTCGCCGAACCCCTTCTGTACAGCGGCATTGATGACCAGCCGCTGCTGGTTCAACTGCGCGGTGCGCACCTCGGTGAGCTGACGCAGCCGCGTTACGCGGGCGCGCAGTTCGAGTTGAGTTCTGGGCGCAAGGCACAGCGGCTGAGACTTCTTTGTTTCCGCATACCAGGCGATCATGCCGGCGTCGATGGCGTCGGTCTTTTCCAGCGCGCCCATGCTCTGGGCGAACTGGCGTACGGCGCGCGGGTTGACCACGGCCACCGGCAGGCCGTGCTCGGACAGCTGTGCAAAGGCGCGCTGCTCGTAGCCACCCGTGGCTTCCATAGCGACCAGTTCCACGCCATGGCTCTCACAGAACGCGGCCAGATCGGCGATGCCCTCCTGGCTGTTGGCGAAGGTTGAGGCGGCGCCGTCGTGCCCGATGCACGCCGCCAGAGATGCGCTTGCAATATCCACTCCACAAATGATCCGGGTCACGGTAACCTGCCTTGTATGTGCGATCGAAATCATGCGACTGTTCGGTCGTGCGTGACTTGGGCAGCGGTCCCTGGGCTGAGCGTCGGTGAGTAATCACCTCAGGATGAACGGGAGCCGTACGCCCGCGGGGGAGCCGATCTCTCGGCTCCTTCCACTACGACAGTCTCATCGAAACTGCCGCTCATCTAGAGATACAAGGATGACACCGCTTGGGCGGGGTTGGGTTCGTGCTATCCCACCCTTTCCGCGATGAAGCCGCGGAAAGGATGGGGCACCCGGAATTGTGCCGGTCCATAGGGCCATTATCAGGCGTCGCGTTCGTTCTCGCGTTCACGATGCTTACATGAGGCGGCGGCGGACGAAGTCGAGGGCCAGTTGCGCGGCCCACTGGCGGACGCGTTCGCGATCGCCGCGGAAGGTGCGGTCGATCGAGTCGGTGCCCTGCGCGTCAGAGACGGCGACATAAACGAGGCCGACGGGCTTGGATTCGGTGGCGCCGGTGGGTCCGGCGATTCCGGTGACGCCGAGGCCGATGGTTGCGCCGGTGCATGCGCGGATGCCGTCGGCGAGAGCTTTGGCGACTTCAGCGGAGACGGCGCCGTGCTTCGC
>JBAVQT010000374.1:0-6649 GCA_049694295.1 Candidatus Acidiferrales bacterium | reverse complement strand
GTCTCGCCAGAATTTTCAAGTTTTTGATATTGCGACCCTCCCCGGCCTTGATTGTCGCAATCTTCGCGCGTCGTTCCCATCACGATAATAGCAGCGATTCGCGGAGCGATGCGTAACTTCACCCGATTCAAGTTAAGTCAGCGCCAACTCTCGATTGATTTACTATCGGACGTTGAGAAACGTTCTCCGGTTTCCGTGTTGGTCAACTTCATCGCCGAAACTTCCTGCAATTCTGTCGGACGAACGGCGCCAGCGGCCCCCGGTGCGTCTCCACGAAAAACCCTATATCCCTGGTTTCGCAAATGTCGTATGAATACCTGGTCCAAATCTAAGCCGGCCAGTCAGCCTGGCCAGGAGGCGCCATGTTTCTCCACCGCACAAAAAACTTAGCGGCGACGGCGGTCACCGCGCTTCTCGTTCTACTTTTCGCGCTTCCCGCTCCCTCCCGCGCCCAAAATCAGGTCCTCGGGGAGCTGCAGCTTGATGGAGCCACCAAAGTGGAAAGGAAATCGGGCGTTTGGGTTGATGGGCAGTACGTCGGCTTCGTCGAAGAACTCAAAGGCACCAAGAAACTTCTACTCCTCCCCGGCGATCACCAGATTTCGATCCGCCAGGCCGGCTACATTCCGCTCAACCAGACCGTCACTATCGAGCCTTCCAAGCGCACCATTCTGAAAATTTCGCTCGAGAAAGATCCCAACGCCATCTATCCCGCCGGCTCGACGTCCCAAATTAAACTCGCCGTCACTCCCGATCGCGCCGCCGTTTTCCTTGACGATGGCTATGTCGGCACGGTAAGCCAATTCAGCGGCATGGGTCGCGCGATGGTTACCACTCCCGGCAAACACCACCTAAAAATTGCGCTGGCGGGCTATCAAGCTTTCGATACCTCCGTCAGCCTCCTGCCCAAACAAAAGATCACCATAAAGACCGATCTTGTGCCCGGCTCGATCGACCAGGCCGGCCAGGCCATAAAACAAAATTGATTCCACGGCACGATGGAAGGCCCGCAGAGGCGGGCGCTTCCGTCACAATTCCGTATTCAGCATCTCATTCCCGGTTCGGACCTTTGCCGGCCCATTCCGGCTCCTAACCCCATACCCGGCCTCGCGCGGCGATGGCCCTCCGCATGCCCCCCTCCACAGGTTCACAGTTTGATGTCCCAACCGAGCCTCCAGGAAAACAGGGCAACCGACCCACCAGCAATCCGTCGCCATAGTCATGCATGCAACTCGCATTTCATCGTTCCGGCAGCACGCACCACCGCGATCGGGCATCTAAGTTGTAGTTGTCCTCGCGCCACTGGAGAACCGCGAAGGCTGATGATCGCCAACGGTGCATGGCAGCCTTCGCGAGAATGGGCAGCACGAACGACCCTTGCCGACAAGGAGCATTCATAATGAAGTCCACACTGCTGTCCGCCATCTTCGTCGCCCTGGTGATTGCTTTTCCCTTGCCGCTCTCAGCCTCCCTGGGCGGTGATGTGACGTCCGTGCATTCCGATCAGGCGAAAATGGAAGGCGTTCTGCGCACCACCGCCAACGACACCTTTACGGTCCACGAAATTCAAGCGCCTACCGGTGCTGGCATGAAGGAATACGTGTCGCCCGCTGGAAAAGTTTTTGCCGTTAGCTGGCATGGCGCCTTCCCTCCCGACTTGCGCCAACTGCTCGGCGTTTATTTTGACCAATACACGCAGGCAGTTCAGGCTCAAAGGTCTGCTCGCCGCGGCCACGGTCCGCTGCTGATCCAGCAGCCCGGGCTCGTCATCCAGGTCGGCGGACATCTGCGGTCCTTTTCGGGCAAAGCTTACGTTCCCCAACTGCTCCCCGCGGGAGTTTCCGCCAAGGACTTGCAATGAACCGACTATTCCGCGGATTGCTCTTCGCAACTGTGGCGGCCAGCCTGGCGATAATGATCGCTTGCGGCGGGACCAACAACGGAAATGGAAATAACTCCACCAAAACTGTCTCCGTTACGCTGGCTCCGAGCGCCACGCAAACTCTCGATCAAGCCGCTACTCTCTCGGTAACCGCAGCTGTCGCCAATGACACCGGCGCAGAGGGCGTGACTTGGGCTCTCTCTCCCGCCACCGGCGAAGGTACGCTGAGCAATTCATCCGCAACCGCGGTCACCTATACCGCTCCTGCCACGGTGGCCGCCCCGGCGAGTGTTACGCTCAAAGCAACGTCCGTCGCCAGCACCATGGCAACGGCATCCCTAACGATTAATTTGGTCGCGCCGCCCGCGCTTTCCGGCACGCTTCCGGCCGGGACCGCGGGGGCAGCCTACAGCGCCAATGTCACCGTCTCCGGCGGCGTAGCGCCATTCACGTGGGCGCTAGGCGCCAGCTCGGCACCGGATGGCCTGGCTCTCGGATCAAGCACCAACAGCACCGACACAATTGCGGGCACGCCAACCGCGGCGGGCGCGGCTACCTTCGTCATAACCGTCACGGATTCAAAGGGCCTGACGGCCACCCACACTTTCGTCGCGACGATCGCGCCCGCCGGGACGTCCGTGTCGAACGTCCAGCCAATCTCAGTCAACACCGGGCCGGCCACCGGCCCGCCGAATAACCTGAACTACGTTGACGGCGCCTTCACATCGCTCACCGTCTGCTCCCCCGGGAGCTTGACCAATTGCCAGACGATCACCGATATCCTCGTGGACACCGGCTCCTCAGGACTACGAATACTTTCTTCGGCGCTCACCATCGCGCTTCCGCAGCAGACCGGCTCCGGCGGCAATCCCGTGGTCGAATGCCTTCCTTTCGTTGACGGCACCACGTGGGGACCGGTGCAAACTGCTGACCTGACCATCGCCGGCGAGAAAGCCGCCTCGCTTCCGATCCAGGTGATTGGCAGCTCTACGTTCCCGAACGTACCCGCCGGTTGTACGGCTTATGGACCCTCGGAAGACGATCTTCAAAGCCTCGACGCAAACGGCATTCTCGGCATCGGAACCGAAGTGCAGGATTGTGGCAGCGCCTGCGCCACTACCGGATCATCGAACCCCGGCCTCTATTATTCGTGTCCGAGCTCCGGTTGCGTGATCACTTCCGAAAGTCTTGCCAAGCAGGTGCTCAATCCCGTCACGTTATTCGCCACCGACAATAACGGTGTCGTCATGGAGCTGCCGGCCGTCACAGGGGCGGAAGCCACGGTCAGCGGTTCGCTGATTTTTGGCATCGGCACTCAATCCGACAACGATCTGGGCAGCGCCACCGTCTACACCATCGATCCCAACACCGGAAATTTCACGACCACCTACGCTGGAGTCACTTACACTGAAGACAGCTTCCTGGATACCGGCTCCAATGCGATCTATTTTCTCGACGCCGCAGTTACCGGAATTCCGACTTGCAATGATTACACCTTCTGGTATTGCCCGGCCTCCACTCAAAATCTTTCCGCGGCCAACCAAGGTGTAAACGGAGCCACCGGCACCGTGAATTTCGTGGTGGGTAACGCCGACACGCTGCTGACCGGCAATAATGCCGCCATCAACGGACTGGCCGGACCGGACTCGGGCCAATTTGACTGGGGGCTTCCGTACTTCTTCGGGCGCAAAGTCTATACGGCAATCGAAGGCAAAAACACGCCGGCTGGGGTTGGCCCTTACTGGGCCTATTGAATGCGAGTGGGTTTCAATCGCGATTAATCCGCTGGCGCGCTGCATCTACCTTATATGGGCGGCACGATCGCCTTCGACTTCGCAAACCCTTTCGAGGCGCGCGCTTGTGGCTGGCGAAACCTATCTCGCTGCTTCTCCAGCCAGAAATTCACCCAGCTCGCGCGTGCCGGTGGCGCCGCCCAGGTCCGCTGGGAGTTTGCCATCTTTCAGAGCTTTCCGAACGGCGCTATCGATTCGGGCGGATTCCGCGTCCCAGCCAAAGCTTTCCAGCATCATCGCCACCGCCAGCGCGGCGCCCATGGGATTGGCGATATTCTTGCCCGCGATGCCTGGCGCCGAACCGTGAACCGGCTCAAACAGGGAGACTTGGCCCGGGTGCAGATTCGCGGATGGCGCGAGGCCCAGGCCTCCGATCAGGCCAGCGCCCAGATCGCTGGCAATGTCACCAAAGAGATTCGAGGTGACGATCACTTCGAATTGGCCAGGATCGCGAACCATCTGCAGCACGAGATTATCTATATATTGATGGGACGCCTCGATCTCCGGGTACTCGGCTCGGACGTGCTTAAAAACGCGCTGCCAAATGTCGTGACCATACGTGAGCGCGTTGGATTTATCCGCCATGCAGACGCGCTTGCGGCCGTGTTTACGCGCCCATTCGAAGGCGTACCGAATGATGCGCTCGACGCCCTTTCGTGTGTTGACGTCTTCTTGCGTGGCGATCTCGTCCGCAGTGCCCTTCTTGAAGATGCCGCCCATGCCGACGTACAAACCTTCGGTGTTCTCCCTGAAAACAACGAAGTTGACGTCTTTCTCTTCGCGATCTTTCAGGGGCGTGAAGCGGCGGTCCATCAGCACGCAGGGACGCACGTTCACATAGAGATCGAGCTTGAATCTCAGGCCCAGCAGAATGTCCGCAGCATGGACGTTGGTGGGAACGCGCGGATCGCCCATCGCGCCGAGGAGAATCGCGTCGAAATTATGCTGGAAATTTTCTACGGCACCCGCTGGCAGCGTGGTTCCGTCAGCGAGATAGCGGTCCGCGCCCCAATCGAACTCTTCGATCGCGATGTCACGCCCGCCGGCGGCCGCCGCGGCTCGCAGCACCTTCACGGCCTGCGGGATCACCTCCCGGCCAATCCCATCGCCGGGAATCACCGCGATTTTTTTCGCCAGGCTGCCGGTCGTCGCCAAAATTCTCTCCGAGTCAGGGCAGCGCGGAACGTAACATGCGCTCGGCCCAGTTTCAACCGGAACATGCGGCGGGAGTTAGCGCCAGGCCGCGCCTAATTATGGCCCGCGACAGGGACGCCGCCGTGCCGCACTGGCTACCCGCCAGGCGCGGTACTATTGACGCCGCGGAGCTACCGGGAGTTAGATGGGAAGCCGCAACTTCCAGCACGAGGTAATCGCATGCCAACCGCTACGTCCAGCAAAAATGCCCGTCGCAGCGCTGAAGAAGAACGCCGCCGCAGCAAGCGCCTGCCGCTGAATATTCCGGTCAGAGTTTACGGCCGTACACCGCAAAACCTTCCTTTTCGCCATGTTTCGGTGACCAGCGAGGTGAGCGCGCACGGAGGGCAGCTTCCTCTGGATGCGAACATCCAGCATGGGCAGACCCTGCTGCTGGTCAACAGTTACACGGGCGAAGAGCGCGAATGCATGGTCGTGTATGTAGACGAAAAAAAGAGCAAAAAGAAAAAGATCGGCGTGCAATTCACCCATGTCGAAGGTGATTTCTGGCACGTGTTTATGCCCGTCGGCGGCCCGCGGCTGGACTAGCGGCAGGGCCAGACTCCTGCGAAACTCCTCGTTGGCGCGGCTCCTCTCACCAGCAAACGTCAGAAAATAATGGGCGGTGTCGACTTCGGCTCGGTGGCATGCCGAGACGCGCTCTTCGACTGCGCGTTCGAGCGCCCCGGATTTGCCGGTATGAGGATTTGAAGCTGCACGGTGCGGCGGACTGGCGGTGCAAATTACGAAGAAGTAAGGGGAGGCGCGAGCAGCACGAAACTCGCCCCCAGCGCGGGTTTCGTGCGAGCGTTCAATACTTGTATAGATGGCCGTGATGCAGCATGGGCTGCTCGAGAAAACGCCAGGATAGGCGAGCGACACCGTAGGTGACGGCAATCGAGAGCAGGCCCACGCAGCCGCTGCGCCAGCCGGTGAAATGAATGATGCGATGAGTCAAAAGGCCGAAGCAGACGTAGCCCACGGCGGTATGGATGAGGTACATGCAATAGGACACCCGTCCGAGCTCTCGCAAAAAGCGGAGACGCATGAAGCGCGCGATAGGCCCGCCGGTGAGAGCGATGGAAATTAGAAGGAGCGCGCAATAGAAAAAGGCGAGGATCGAGTAGCCGGCGGATTGGGTGAAGGCGTCGTTCGGGTTGGGGTAGCGCACCCAGATGACCAGCACCGCGGCTAGCAGCGCGCCAAATACTGCATAAAAAGCTCGCGACTTCGCGACGAGTTGGCGGCGAAACGCGGGCAAGCGCCAAAAATACGCGGCCAGAATTCCTATCGCCAGTGCATCCGCGCGACAAGGCATCAGACGGTAAGCGGCCCATGCGACTCCGTCCTGAAGCACCAGAGCACGGACGAGGATGCGCAGCAGAGGCGCCAGCACGATAACTCCCGCGAGCAGCGCGGGGAGCCTGCGCCTGGCGAGATAGCGAACCAGGAAGGGCACGACGAGATAGAACTGTTCTTCGACGGCGAGAGACCAGGTGGGAGAAAACCACCAGTAGGCGATCTTGACGTAGGTGACCGACCAGAGATTTTGGAGGAAGAAAAAGTGCAGGTAGATATCGAAATTTAGGGCGGGCAAAATGCCACTGTTGGTTCGCGTGCGGAGGACTGGCCCGGCGACCAGAATAAAAACAATAAAGAGAACGATCCAGGAATAGTAGATGGGGATGATGCGGAAAAAGCGGCGGAGATAGAACGTCTTGAAATAAGAACGCGAATCGCGGTGATCGAGTAGAATTCCGCCGATTAAAAAACCGGAAAG
>JBAVQT010000373.1:0-7124 GCA_049694295.1 Candidatus Acidiferrales bacterium | reverse complement strand
ATGAACTGCTTTTCCCGGGACTCGCGGACGGCGAAAATTTCAACCTGCCGCAGGCATCCCACCTCAATCGCTACCAGTTCACGGATGGCTATTCCTGGACGATCGGCAAGCACTCCCTGCGACTGGGCGGTGAATTCCAGCGTTACAGGGCCTTCGGTGAACTCAACGTTTTCGGCAGTGGCTCGGTAATTCTCACCAGCAACTTCGGGTTTGCCGACCTCAATGGCGACGGCGTCATCAACGACCTGGACATTCCGCTTGCAGTCGCGATCCAGAGCAGTGCTCCGATCACCCCAGTGCCCATCCCGCATTTGGGCGACAGCTATATCGCCGGCTACGTTCAGGATGACTGGCGCGTACGCCCCAATCTCACGTTCAATCTTGGCCTGCGCTGGGATTACGACACCGACCTAACCGGCACAGACAGCGCGCACGGGCCCTGTCCCAGTCTCACCGAAGAGCCCACCAGTCCTTGCGTCTGGATGGCCAACGTCATCGACTTGCGACGCACTCCTGACAAAAAGAATTTCGGTCCGCGCGTTGGCTTTGCATGGGATCCCTTCTCGAAGGGCAAGACGGTTGTGCGAGGCGGCTACGGCATCTACTACGATCGCATCATCCTCGAGGTTCCGGGCGAGGAGCGCGTGCAGGATGATCGCGCGCTCACCGTCACGCAGCACGAGGGATCCTTCTGCACGTCGCCGTTCGTTCCCGGTCCACCCAGCCTTGGCGCGTGCTTTGCTCCCGGCGGGGCCTTCGCTCTCGGAAGCCCTACGCTGGCCAGTCCGTTCAGCGGACCCGCTGAAGTCGGCGGCGTGGGAATTATCGTGGTCGCGCCGAATGCGCACCATCCGATGATGCAGCAATTTTCTCTCGGCTTGCAGCAGCAGTTCGGCAGCGATTGGCTGGTTTCAGCGGATGGACTCCACGTCTTCGCCGACCGCCAATTGATCGGCCAGGCCTTGCGCACCACCGATTCCACGTCGCCCGATATTTCCTGCCCCGGCGACAACATTCCCTGCACGGTTACCGATCCGCTCACGGGTATCTCGGACACCGTAACCGAAATTGGCTCCTGGGCGAAATCCTGGTACGACGGGCTGATCGTCAACGTCCAGCACCGTCCAACCAAACTGGGCAGCGTCACCTATCTTTACAACCTCAGCTACACGCTTTCAAAAACATTCGATTATTCCGACGACGACCAGCTCACCAACAACAACGCCGACGAACAAGTGAACCTGGCGGAGGGCACCGCCGGCCTGCGCAAGGAAAAGGGCTATGCAGTTACCGACGAGCGGCACCGCGTGACGGCCTACGGCGAGATCCAAATGCCCTGGAGCTTTTCGCTCGCTCCGATCTACACCTTCGGTTCGGGCGTGCCGGCGGATACCTTCGCGGCTTCGATCGGCCCCAACGGCGCGCGCTTGCCGAATCTGCCGCGCAACGCGATCGGCCGCGAAATCAAGAACAGCGATCAGCTCAATCAGGCTATCAACGCCTGGAATGCGCTGCCGGCTTGCCCGGCGCCATTCCCGTGCCACACCGGCCCGCAGATTGCCGACGTGCCGGGCGGAATTGATTTCTCCAGCCCCTTCAGTTCGCTCGACCTGCGTCTGACCAAGGAGATTCGCCTCTCCGAGCGTTGGCGGCTGTCGTTAATCGCCGAGGGCTTCAATATGTTCAATGAGACCAACGTTCGCGGGTCGACCAATGCCGATTTCTCCGGGCGCAACGAAGCTCTTATTCCTGTGCCTGCGGCTCCGGCTTCCCCCGTGAATTCGGCCTTCTATCAGGCGGTCAGCACGGCGGGAGGATTCTTCGGTTCGGGCGGACCTCGCGCGTTTCAATTCGCGCTGCGCTTCGCATTCTGACGCGGAAAGGAGATTCGCCATGCCGCATATCAGGTTGCCGGAGGGAGCACCCGGAATTCGCGGCCCCATGCTCATCAGTCCGGAGACTACCGGTCCGCTGCGAGATCTCGTCGAGGTGCTGCTGCGCGGCCCCAATGTGCTTTCGCCCGCCGAGCGCGAGATGATCGCGACCTACGTCTCCTCCGAGAACGATTGCTACTATTGCCAGCATTCGCACGGCGCTGCCGCAGCCGAGCATCTCGGCGGCGACTACGCGCTCATCGACCAGATCAAGGCAAATTTTGAACTCGCGCCGGTATCGGACAAGCTCAAGGCGCTGCTGCGAATCGCGGGACAGGTACAAAAGGGCGGCAAGCACGTGACCCCTGATGACGTTCAAAGTGCGCGGGACAAAGGTGCGACCGATAAGGAAATTCATGACACCGTGCTGATCGCCGCCGCATTCTGCATGTTCAATCGCTACGTGGATGGGTTGGCTACATCGCAGCCTCACGACGCCGCCATGTACCGGGAAATGGGCAAGAGGCTGGCGCACTCGGGCTATCTCGATGCCGCATGGAAGCAGCCGCTGCCCGCCGTGGAAAGCGAGAAAGCTACATAGTTCGCGAAAGCGCTCGTTGGATCGCACCAACGTCCGGCGCGCGCTCAGAAGCGCGGGCAAGAGCGCGCCTCGTCAATGGAATCTGAAATGGAGTCTGATCAAGCTGCGATAGCAGCCCTTACTTCGCGGAACCCTGCGGTCCGATTTTCTCAATCACAATGGACCGCGACCCACCCCGCTCATACACTTTGCCGGTTACCGTCACCTTAGCGGCGGCGAAGGGAAGCAGCATGGGATTCTGCCCCGAGGCCGGAGTCGCGTCGCCAATCGGCCAATAGATTTTTCCGCTGTCGGAAAGAATCACCAGCTGCGAACCTGCCTTCGCGCAGGCTTTGGCGCATTCCTTGCTGACTGGTTTTGAGATGTCTTTCGTAAATGCGCAAGAAGAATCAATCACGAAGCCTTTGATCGTGACCGTGGGCGATTTCGCCCCGCCGGCCCAGAGCGTCAGTGCGAATAGCAGCGGCAAAACACCGGCAAAAGCATTCCGAGCGATCTTGATCATGGAATAGCCTTTCATTCGCAGCGGCGTGCGACGGGCGAGATCGTGCTCACCGCGATTCATCTTATCTACGAATCTCATTTGGATTATTTCGCATCTCCGAAAGAGCACCTAGTCCCCGGCCAGTCATGGGGTAACCGGCCGGGGAACAACATGGATAAAATCCAGTTGCCGGGGTGGGTAGGTGCTACCAGGCAGCGCCGGGCATTGCGACCCCGCACTGCCGCACTGGGGCGAATGTAAGGCTTTGCGATTTGGATGACAATACTGGGAAAATACTAGAAGCTCGAATTGGGCGTAACACCTTTCGTTTCAGTGCACTGGTAGGATCTCCCCGCCGACAAATTCTTGAATTCTTCAGTTCGTCCGCTGGGCCATTCGATCACCACGCGCTCAGCCGCGCCTCGTTGGCCCAGTCCGAACGTCAGTGGTAACTCCGACTGCGAAAGATAGCTCGATCCGCTCTTCACCATCCGCGTCTGCGTCACGCCGCCCGATTCCACGCGCACCAGCGCGCCAATGGCATCGCGATTCGATTGCGTGCCTACCAAATGAAATCGAATGCTGCGATTAGCGTTTTGGATATCGTTGCGGTAGAGATAGGCAGGGCCGTTGTTTGAGGTGATCAGCAAGTCGAGATCGCCGTCGCGATCGAAATCGGCGTAGGCCAGGCCGCGCCCGACCTTCGGCTGGCTGAAGCCTCCACCCACATCGGCGGCCACATCGTGAAAAGCATCGTTCCCGGCGTTCAGGAAAAGCTGAGGCGCCTGTGCATAGCCCACGTTGCCGCGAATGTTCCGAACCGTTTCGTCAATGTGTCCATTGGCCACGGCTAGATCCGCCAGGCCATCCAGATTCACGTCCAGAAAGGCGCAGCCGAATCCCAGCGTGTTCATCGAAGCTGCGCCCACGCCGGTCTTGGCAGCCACGTCCTGATACGCGCCGTTGCCGAGCGAGCGATATAACCCAATCATTTCGTTGTCGAAATTCGTGATCGCGATGCCGGTGGATCCCGAGTTCTCGAAATCCACGGCATCCACGCCCATGCCGGCGCGCGCCTTGCCCTCGCTGCTGAAGGCCAGTCCGGCCTCAACCGCCACATCCTTGAAGGTTCCGTTGCGCTGGTTCCGATAGAGTTTGTTCGGCTGCGTGTCGTTGGCCACCAGAAGATCGAGCCAACCGTCGCGATCGAAATCCAACATAGCTACGCCCAGCGACTTCGAGCTGGTGTCAAAGATTCCACTGGACGCCGTCACGTCTTCAAACGTGCCGTTGCCGCGATTGCGGAAGAGCCAGCAGGTCTCGCCGCGATACGCTTCCGGCGTGCAGTACGATTTGTGCTTGCCGTCGAGGCTGCAGAACACGTCGTGCTCGGCCGACCAACGCACATAATTGCAAACGAAGAGGTCGAGCAGGCCGTCGCGGTCGAAATCGAACCACAGCGCCGACGTGCTCAACGCCGCGCGTCCGCCCAGGCCGCTCGACTGCGTCACGTCCACAAAGGCGCCTTTGCCGGTGTTGCGAAATAGATGGTTCTGGCCCACGCACGTGATCAGAATGTCCGCGAAGCCGTCGTTGTTGTAATCGCCCACCGCCACGCCCATTCCGTACATCTCGATGTCCAGGCCTGCGCGACGCGTGACGTCCGTAAACGTTCCGTTGCGATTGTTGTGATAGAGGCGCAGCGTGGTTCGCTCGCGTTTGTGGCCTGGCCAATCCATCCCATTCACCAGCAGAATGTCCTGCCAGCCGTCCGCGTCGTAATCCAGGAACGCGCAGCCCGATCCAAGAGTCTCCGGCAGCAGCTTGCCGCCGTAGGCGCCGCTATTGTGGTGAAAGGAGATTCCAGCGCTAGCCGTGGCGTCTTCGAGATGAAAGCCCAGTCCCGAAGCGGCGGCGGAAGCGCCCCAACCGGCGAACGCCGCCGATCCGCGCAGCGCCGATGCAGACGCCAGCCCCGCCAGGCCGCGGAGAAACGAACGCCGCTTCACGAAATATTCACCAGACCGTTGCGAATCGCGTACACCACCAACTCCGCTGTTTTGTGAATGCCCAGCGCATCCATAATATTCGCGCGATGAACGGCGACTGTGTTAGCGCTGAGATTCAAGTGTTCGGCGATTTCCTTGTTCGATTTTCCCTGCACGATGAATTGCAGCACTTCCAGTTCGCGCACCGTCAGGCCGGTATTCCGCTCGCCCTTGAGCGCCGTGGGCCGCTCGAGCTCGGGCGCGATCACCTCTTCTCCGGCGGCCACACGGCGAATGGCCGTAGCCAGCTCCAGGTCCACGGCGCTCTTCAGAATGTAGCCGCGCGCTCCGGCGTCCAGCGCCTGGCGCACCAGCGTGTCTTCCGAATGCATACTGAGCATCAGGATTAGCGTCTGCGGCAGAACTTCGAGAATGCGGCGCGTGGCGACCAGTCCGCTGGCATTCGGCAGGGCGCAATCCATCACCACCACTTGCGGACGCAGCGAGCGTGCCGCGCGCACCGCCTCTTCTCCGTCGCCGGCCTCGCCAACCACGTCCATATCGGCTTCGTCCTCGAGCATGCGGCGAAAGCCGCGGCGCACCAGCGAGTGATCGTCTACCAGTAAAACGGAAATCTTATCGGACATTGGCACCCAATCTTTCTTTCGGAACTCTCAGGCGCACCAACGTGCCGCCCAGGGCCGGCCGCTGGAATTCGATGGAGCCGCCCAGCAATTCGGCCCGCTCGCGCATGGCCACCAGGCCGATGCCGGAGCCTCCATTCTGCGCGGCAAACCCTTTGCCTCGGTCTTCGACTTCAAGCTCCAATGCATTTTCGAGATACCGCAGGCGCACCCAGGCTTTGCGGGAGCCCGAGTGCCGCACCAGGTTGTTGAGCGCCTCTTGCAGCACGCGATAGACGTGAATTCCCGCGCTGCCTTCCACCGCAAATGCCTCGCCGGATTTCTCGTAGCTTATGTCAATGCCGGTCTGTTTTTCCATCATCGCAAGATACCAATCCGCCGTGCTCTCGAATCCAGCTTCGTCGAGCATCACTGGATGCAGCGCCTGCGAAAGGCTGCGGACGTTGTCCAGCGTGGTTTGGGCGATGTCGCGGACTTCGTGCAACTCGCTGCGCAGCGGAGAATCCGGCGGCGCGTGGCGCTCGGCGCGGCCCAGCATCGCGCCCACGGCCGTGAGAATCTGCCCGAACTCGTCGTGCAGCTCGCGGGAAATATACCGCAGCGTGGATTCTTGCGTGGAAATCAGCTTCTGCGCCAGATCGCTGCGTTGGGCCGAGAGCGCCTCTAGTTGCGCGAAGAGGCGGCGGTTCGAGCGAATCAGATAAAGACTGGTGAACACGATGGCGATGAGCGTCGCCGTCAGGAACAAGTAGACCTGCCGCTGCACTCCATCGTAGATCGCGCGAATCTGCGCGGCGGCCTGCTCCTCACTCTCGTTGTTTTCCACCAGTAGCCGCGCCACCGCCGTGCTGAGCGCCGCTTGGCGCGCTTGCAGCGACAGCCGAATCTGATCGCGCGCTTCGCCGGTCTTGCCGTCTCTGGCCAGCTCGAACGTGCGGTCCGCCGCATCCCAGAATTGCGCGAGCGAATTGTGAAGATACTGGCGCTGTTCCGGAGTGCGGTGCGCCACGGCCAATTCTTCTTCCAGGCGCAGCGCGTCGTCCAGATCGGCTCGAATTCGATCGAACTGCGCCGCCCATGCTGTCAACGGATAGGGTTCGTCGTTGTCGAGCATGTCGCGCATGGAAAGCGCGAGCGAGTTCAGATCGTTCTGCACTCGCAGAAGTTGCAGCGAATCCTTGCGGTTGCGGTCGGCGCGGTTGGTTTGCAGTTCGCGCAGCCCGGAAATCTGCCGCGTGATGTACGCGGAATATGCCACCACCGCGACTAGCGTGATGATCAGCCCGAGCGTCAAGCCCAGTGTTGGGCCCAGCGTAGCGCCTAGCTTCGGAGAACGGACCAGGGATGGCGGCACGCTTCGAGGATATACCGCTAACGCGTACGCGTTCAATCGCCGTGCCTCGCTCCGCATCTCGCAGCCACGCCCCTAACTTCCCACGGCAACTCGTTCCCAGCAGCCCAGCCTTCTTTGGAGTGCGGCGGCTTGCCGCCGCTTTCCCAAGTCGAAGCTCGCTTTGGCGTTCGTCTAAGGAT
>JBAVQT010000372.1:0-2595 GCA_049694295.1 Candidatus Acidiferrales bacterium | reverse complement strand
GTGGCGAACTACTAACCCCCGCTTCCTAACCCCACGTCGCGAGAAAAGTTTCACCCGGCAGTTCTGTTCGATGCGGCCAGAGTCCGCCCGGCTGCCTCTGGCTTTTCCGCAGGATGCCTTAGCAGCTACTCCGGGCCACTTGTGGTAGATTAAGGCCGATTTGCAGGCGGCCCGACCGAGGGGGGACGGTCGCCAGCAACCCACAACCTGGAAGGGGAGGCACTTGGCCAAATGACCTGCCCGCAATGCAGTCAGCGCGTACCTGCAAGAAGACTTTGGACAGCCACGCATCTTTCGGGTGTCATCTGCCCGCACTGCAATGCCAGCCTCTGCCCCGGCGCCACGTGCGCGGTGGTGATGACGATTTTGGCATTTGGTGCGGGCGAACTGACGCTTTTATTTCTCCACCGGCATGGATATCAGGTTTGGGAGTCGATCGCCGGATTTGTGGTGGTCGCGGCGCTGGTCTACGCGGTGCTGGGACCGCTGGTGATCCGCCTCCATCCGAAGGACGGCGGCACGCACGGCATGACGCATCATCGAGTCTGAATGAGTCTGGTGCGGCCGTTTTCGTCCTGGGCGAGCAGCCAAGAACCTGCCCGGGTCACAGCATCTGGCGCAACACGTACTGCAGAATGCCGCCATGCTGGTAGTAGGCCACCTCGAACGGCGTGTCCACGCGCGCGATAGCCTTGAAAGCCTTGTCCTTGCCGTCTGTGCCCCGCGCGCGCACCGTGAGTTGTTTTTTCGGTTCGAAATTCCGCTCCAGCCCGTCGATTTCAAATATTTCCAGGCCCGTGAGACCAAGTGACTTCGGATTCTCACCCGGCAGAAATTCCAGCGGCAGCACGCCCATTCCCACCAGATTGCTGCGGTGAATTCGCTCGAAGCTTTCCGCCAGCACCGCGCGAACGCCGAGCAGGAGCGTTCCCTTGGCCGCCCAGTCGCGCGATGAGCCGGACCCGTACTCTTTTCCCGCAATCACCAGCAGCGGCACGCGCTCCTGCTCGTATTTCATGGCCGCGTCGTATATGGACATCTTCTCGCCGCTCGGCTGGTGAATGGTCCAGCCACCCTCGGTGCCCGCCGCCAGCTGATTTCGCAGGCGGATATTTGCGAAGGTGCCGCGCATCATCACTTCATGATTTCCGCGCCGCGCTCCGTAAGAATTGAAATCCTTGGGCTGCACGCCATGCTCGATCAAATATTTTCCGGCGGGCGAATCGGCCGGAATCGAGCCGGCGGGGGAAATATGGTCCGTGGTGACGCTATCGCCCAGCACGGCCAGCGAGCGCAATCCGCGCAGATCGGCCAGTGCGCCAGGCTTCAACGGCATCTGCTCGAAAAACGGCGGGTGCTTGATATAGGTGGATTTCTCGTCCCATTGATAGAGGTCGCCCTCGGGAATTGGCAGCGCGCGCCAGTGTTCGTCGCCGGTGAAGACGTCGGCATACTGCTTGCGGAACATGTCGCTCGAAACGGAGCTGCGCATCGCCGTTTCCACTTCTTTCGGCGAAGGCCAGATATCGCGAAGATAGACCGGCTGGCCGGACTTGTCGTTGCCCAGCGATTCGTTGACGATGTCGATGTCCATGCGTCCGGCCAGCGCGTAGGCCACCACCAGCGGTGGCGAAGCCAGATAGTTTGCGCGGCAGTGAGGATTGATGCGCCCCTCGAAATTCCGATTGCCGCTCAGCACCGCGACAGCGACCAGATCGTTGTCCTTGATGGCCTTGCCGATCGGCTCCGAGAGCGGACCGCTATTGCCGATGCAGGTGGTGCAGCCGTAACCGACCAGGTGAAAACGCAGCGATTCGAGATACGGCCACAGCCCGGCCTTCTCGATGTAGTCGGTCACCACTTTCGATCCGGGCGCGAAACTGGTTTTTACCCAGGGCTTGGTGGTGAGTCCGCGCTCCACGGCCTTTTTCGCCAGGAGCCCGGCGCCGAGCATCAGCGACGGATTGGAAGTGTTCGTGCAGCTGGTAATTGCCGCGATCACCACCGAGCCGTCGGCCAAGTTGAATTTATCTCCGTTGTTTTGCACGCTCACGTGCTTGGGCGCCGCGGTCAGAGTTTTTTCGAACGAAGCTTTGGCCTGCGTCAGCGGCACGCTGTCTTGCGGACGCTTCGGTCCGGCCATGGTGGGGACCACGCTTGCGAGATCGAGCTCGATCGTGTCTGAGAAAAGAGGATCGTGAGTCTGATCGGTGCGGAACAGACCCTGCTCCTTGGTGTAAGCCTCAACCAGCTTGACTTGATCTTCATGGCGAGCGGTGAAGCGAAGATAGGCGAGCACCTCGGCGTCAACCGGGAAAAATCCCATGGTCGCGCCATATTCCGGCGCCATGTTGGCGATGGTGGCGCGATCGGGCAGCGTCAGGCTGGAAAGCCCGGTGCCGTAGAACTCGACAAATTTTCCCACTACGCCTTTTTTCCGCAGCATCTGCGTGACGGTCAGCACCAGATCGGTCGCCGTGGCGCCTTCGGGTAAGCGTCCGTGAAGCTTGAATCCGATCACTGCGGGAATCAGCATCGAAAGCGGCTGGCCCAGCATGGCGGCCTCTGCCTCGATGCCGCCCACGCCCCAGCCGA
>JBAVQT010000371.1:0-13581 GCA_049694295.1 Candidatus Acidiferrales bacterium | reverse complement strand
AGTCAAAACAACTGCTTACGATCATCTGGCCCCGACCGGACTTTGGTCCGAGGATTGCCCTACTTATTGGCAGAGCCGCGCCGCTCTATGTGTCACCCGTGCGCGGTTGGACCACCGCTCGGAGGCTATGGGACGTGCAACCAAAGGTCCTGATTGTAGCGACTTCGCACTGGTCATCGACGGCCCGCTTGGCCATGGCCCTGGCCGGGGCGGGCTGCACCATCGAAGCTGTTTGCCCGCCGAGCCATCCTCTCCGCAAGACGTCAGTCGTGAAGCGAATCCACGTCTACCGCGGCATCGCACCTCTAACGTCGGTTTCCGATGCCATCGCCGCCGCAAATCCCGATCTCTTGATTCCCTCGGATGACCTCGCCGTCCGCCATCTCCACCAGTTCTATCGCCAGCAAAGAGAGATCGGCGAATCCCGCGCGCGCATTTGTAACCTCATCACCCGTTCCATCGGTGCATCAGCCAGCTTTCCAGTTGTTGGGGAGAGAACCCGCTTCATGACGGCGGCCCGCGAAGAGGGCGTGCTGGTTCCTGAGACGACAGTCGTTGCAACTGACGAAGATCTTCGCAAATCGTCCGCGAGCCTCGGTTTTCCTTTTGTTCTCAAGGCCGACGGCACTTCCGGCGGCGGTGGTGTGCGCGTGGTGAACGACTTCATGGAGGCTGAGCGCGCTTTCAAAATACTCCAGGCTCCTCCTTCCGTGACCCGGGCGCTCAAGCGCGTTCTTTTCAATCAAGACACTACGGTGGTCTGGCCCTCGCTGCTTCGCCGTTGCCGCGTCGTCAATGCACAAGCTCACATCGCCGGACGAGAAGCCACCAGCATGGTTGCCTGCTGGCGAGGCGAAGTTCTCGCCGCTCTTCATTTTGATGTGCTCCACAAGGATGATTCCACCGGACCCGCCACCGTGATGCGCGTCATCGATCACCCGGATATGTCTTTCGCCGCAAAAAAAATGGTTCGCCGCCTGGACCTCTCCGGGCTCCATGGTTTCGACTTCATGATCGAGGCGGCCGACGAGCGCGCCTACCTCATTGAAATCAATCCGCGGCCAACGCAGGTCGGCCATCTGGCCCTCGGCCCCGGGCGAGATCTTACCGCTGCGCTGTACGCCGCCCTCACCGGCGCGCCGATCCGCGAATCTCCCGCCGTCACCGACAAAGACGTCATCACGCTCTTCCCGCAGGAATGGCTACGCAATCCATCCAGCGCTTACATTCAGTCCGGCCATCACGATATCCCCTGGGACGAGCCCGAGTTGGTTCGTGAATGCGTTCGCCGCCGCTTCCGTTGGCGCGACTGGCGCAAATGGCAATCTCAGCAAAATTGGGACAAAGCGCGCTCCGCGGCCGGACTTCCCCGCCAATGACGCCGCCGACCAAAGCTCGCGCCTCGCAGTCCGGAGTGCCAACCACCAGACGTTCGGCCACGTCTCCCGCCCGAGCCTTCGATTTCAAACCCCCAAGCGCGCTGCCCCACTTCTTGCCGGAGACATCTCGGCGCAGCCGCTCTGCACCTCCGCTTCGCGTTCTCAAATTCGGCGGCACCTCGGTCGGTAATATCTCGTCCATCTCTCAGGTAGTCGAAATCGTTCGCGCCGCTTCGCGCCAAAGCAGTCTCGTTGTAGTTGTCTCCGCGATGGCCGGCGTCACCAATAGATTGCTGCAGGCTGCGGCCCTCTCGCTCGGCGCGGATCGCGGGCCAGTCGCGGCAATTTTTGCGGAATTGCGCGAAAAACATGAACTAGCGGCCGCGGCCTTGATTCATTCGCACTCCATTCGCTCCGGCGTTGTCCGCACGCTCCAGCAACTCCTGCAAGAAGGCGATCGCCTCTGCCACGGCGCTCTCCTGCTCGGCGAAGTCACGCCGCGCGCTCGCGATTCCATTTCCAGTCTTGGCGAACGCATGTCCGCTCCTCTTCTCGCAGCCGCTCTCGCCGAACGCGGTACTCCGAGCGAATCCGTCGAGGCCACCGAACTCGTCGTCACCGATTCCAATCATGGCGCTGCCGATCCCAGCATGGAACTCACCCGCCGACGCTGTCAGGCTCGTCTTTTTCCGCTTCTGCAACGCGGCATCGTTCCTGTCGTCACCGGTTTCATTGGCGCCACCGCCGATGGCGCGCTCACCACTCTCGGTCGCGGCGGTTCCGATTACTCCGCCACCATCGTCGGCGCCGCACTCGACGCCGGCGAAGTCGTCATCTGGACCGACGTCGATGGCCTGCTCACCGCCGATCCGCGCCTGGTGCCCGCCGCCTGCACCATTCCTGAAATCTCCTATCGCGAAGCTGCCGAACTCGCCTACTTCGGAGCTAAGGTCCTCCATCCGAAAACTCTGCGCGCCATCACCCAAGCTCGCATACCGCTTTGGATTCGCAACACGTTCGCGCCGCAGCGTCCCGGCACAAAAATCACGCCCGCCGGCCCCGTCAGCGTCGCCGGGGTCAAGGCTCTCACAGCGATCGGTGACGTTTCGCTGATCAGCGTCGGCGGTCCCGGCATCGTAGGCGTGTCAGATGTTTTGGCCCGCACCTTCGCGGCCACGGCGGCCGTGCGCGCCGACGTGCTCCTGATTTCCTATTCCTCTTCGCAAAACGATATTTCCCTCGTCCTTCCCTCCGCCATCGCTCCGCGAGCCGTCGAAGCGCTTCGCCGCGAATTCGCGCAGGACCTAGCCCACGAAAAAGTCGAACACATTACTGTCGAGCCCGACGTCGCTATCGTCACCGTCGTCGGTCAAAATATGCGCGGCATCTCCGGTATTGTCGGCCGCGCCTTCGGCGCTCTGGGCCGTGACAATGTTAATATCGTTGCGATCGCCCAGGGTTCTTCCGAGTGCAATCTCTCTTTCGTCGTCGCGCAACAGGATGTCCAGCCGGCTCTCCTCGCCGTACATCGCGAATTTCGTCTGGATGCCGGCCGCGCGCGATTGCTTCCCGTCACGGGATCTTAGATACCGTGGGTGCGTCTCGATTTTTGTCCGCGCGGGGATTCGGTCATGCAGGCGCTCTCCTGTCCGCGGTCTGTCTCGTCGCGATTTTCCTTACCGGCTGTTCGCGTCACGATAAAAATTCGCTCGCCTCGCATCCAGACCTACCGGCCGCTTTTCCCGCTCCGCTCGAAGATCCCACGCTCACCTCCTGGAATCAAAAAGCGGCTGCCGCCTACCTCGATCGAAGAGAAGACGTCTGGATGCAATGGCCGGGTGCTTCCCGCGACCATGGCACATTCTGCGTTTCGTGTCATACCGTCGTTCCCTATATCCTAGCGCGCCCTGGTCTCAGCAGCGCGCTCGCTCAACCTTCCGTCACTCCTGAAGAGACCGCGCTGTTCGACAATGTTTCCAAGCGCGTCCGTCTTTGGAGTCAGGTAGCGCCCTATTACGCCGACGCGGGATACGGTCACCACAAATCCGAGCAGTCCCGCGGCACCGAGTCCGTCCTCAACGCCCTGATTCTCGCCAGCCGCGACGCGCAGTCGGGCTATCTCGCCGCCGACACTCGACAAGCCTTCGCGAACATGTGGGCGCTGCAGCTGACTTCGGGCAGGGTCAAGGGCTCCTGGTCGTGGCATCAATTCAACCTGCGGCCCTGGGAATCTCCCCAGTCCGAATACTACGGCGCGACTCTTGCCGCACTGGCCGTCGCCATCGCCCCGGAAAATTATCGTTCCTCGCCCGATATCCAAAAACAACTCGCGCCCTTGCGCGATTACTTGCGAAGCGAATACTCCTCGCAATCCCTTCTCAATCGAACCGTGCTCCTTGAAGCCTCCGCGAAATTTCCAGGCCTCCTCGATCCCAGTCAGCGGACCGCTCTCATCGGCGAGCTGATCGCCCGGCAGCAGGCCGATGGCGGCTGGAGCCTTTCATCGATTATCGCTCCTAAGCCCTGGGCACTCTCGTCAATTTTCGGCCGGTGGAAGCGCCGCGACGACGGCACTCCCGTGGAAACCAGGAGCGATGGCTTCGCCACCGGGTTGATCGCCTTCGCTTTTGAAGCAAACGGCGTTTCACGTGAAAGCGCTTCGCTTCAGAAAGGCCTATCCTGGTTGGTGCGTAACCAGGATAAGAGTCAGGGCTCGTGGCCAGCCTACTCGCTCAACGAGCAGCGCGATCTGTCCACGAATATTGGCCGTTTCATGAGCGACGAAGCTACGGCCTACGCCGTTCTCGCGCTGACCGCCAACTCCGAGAGCGGATCGAAGATCGCAGAATCGCAACGGGGCGGCCTGCCTTTCGCGAGTGTACGAAAAAATTAGTGCGCGATTTCTCGTCGCCGAATTTAACCGGAGACCTATGAAAGATTGCCGCCAGTTTTACATCGCCGGAAAGTGGGTCGCTCCCGCGCAGCCCCTCGATTTCGCCGTCATCAATCCCTCTACCGAAGAACCCATCGCCACCATCTCTCTCGGCAGCGCCGCCGATGTCGATCTCGCCGTCTCCGCCGCCAAGCGCGCCTTCGATTCCTTCTCCGATACCGCCGTCGAGGAGCGCCGCATCTACCTCCAGCGCATCATCGAAGCGTATCAGACGCATGCCGAAGAAATGGCTCAGGCCATCTCTCTCGAAATGGGTGCGCCCATCTCTTTTTCTCGCGCGGCCCAGGTTCCGGCCGGTCTCGCTCATTTTCTCGAAATCATGAAAGTTCTCGAACGATTCCCTTTCGAAGAGCTTCGCGGCGCCACTCTCATGCGCCACGAACCCGTCGGCGTCTGTGGCCTCATCACTCCGTGGAATTGGCCCATGAACCAGATCGTCAGCAAAGTCGCTCCGGCGCTGGCTGCTGGATGCACGCTCGTTCTCAAACCCAGTGAATTTTCGCCCCTCTCCGCCTATCTCTTCGCGCAAATTCTCGACGAAGCCGGATTGCCTCCCGGCGTCTTCAATCTCGTCAACGGCGATGGACCCACCGTCGGAGCGGCCATCGCTGCGCATCCCGATGTCGCCATGGTTTCGTTCACCGGCTCCACGCACGCGGGCGTAGCCGTCGCCGCCGCCGCCGCTCCTTCCGTAAAACGCGTTACGCAGGAACTCGGCGGAAAATCCGCCAACATCCTTCTCGATGACGTGGATTTCGCCAAAGCCGTGAAAGAGGGCGTGCAATCCTGCTTCCGCAACGCCGGTCAATCCTGCAATGCTCCCACCCGAATGTTGGTTCCCCGGGCGCGCGCCGCCGAAGTCGCCGATTTCGCCCAGCAGACCGCCGAAGCGACAAAGATCGGAGATCCGCTCGCGAAAGAAACCGGCATGGGCCCTCTCGTAAACAAAACTCAGTTCGAAAAAGTCCAGCGCCTGATTCAAACTGGCATCGCGGAAGGCGCGAAGCTCGTTGCTGGGGGTCTCGGTCGTCCCGACGGTTTTGCCAGGGGCTACTTCGTGAAACCTACTGTTTTCTCCGAGGTCCGCAACGATATGGTCATTGCTCGAGAAGAAATATTCGGCCCGGTCCTCTGCATCATTCCATACAGCGACGAGAACGACGCCGTCCGCATCGCCAACGACACCCCCTATGGCCTTTCCGGATTCGTCTCCTCCGCCGATATCGAGCGCGCCCGGCGCCTCGCGCGCCGCATTCGGTCCGGCAACATGCACATCAATGGCGCTCGCGTCGATTTCGCCGGCTGCTTCGGCGGCTACAAGCAATCAGGCAATGGCCGCGAATGGGGCCAGGCTGGACTCGAAGAATTTCTCGAGCTCAAATCCATCTTCGGCTATGCGGCCCCGGCAAAATAACGATGCGAGATCCCGCGCCCCGTTCTTGCTTCGTCAAAAGCCATTGGCGGTTTCATCGGCGTAAAGTAGTCTCATATCTAATCTGCGCGAAGATCGAAGTACACTTTAAGTGGCGTCCAGCGCGCTAACTAGAAGTCGCGCATGTTCGCATCAATTTAGATTTGCCCAACGGAAGGGGTTTACAAATGCAGCGGATCCTTGTGACAGGCGGGGCCGGATATGTCGGGTCGGTGTGTGTGGCCCAGTTGCTGGCGCGCGGCTTCGCCGTTGACGTCATTGATGACGTTTCCACGGGCCACATCGAGGCGGTCCCGCCCGGCGCGGAGTTTCATCGCTTTGATCTTGGCAATCGCGAGGCGCTCGCAAGATTGCTGGCTTCCAAACAATTTGACGTCGCATTTCACTTCGCCGCAAAAGCGCTGGTCGGCCAATCTATGGCGGACCCCGGTCTATTTTTCGACGTCAATGTGGCTCGCAGCGTAGCCATGCTCGAGGTCCTCCGCGAGCATCGCATCCGCAAATTCGTCTTTTCGTCCACGGCGGCGGTATACGGCAATCCGCAAACGGTCCCGACTCCCGAGGACCACCCCAAAAATCCAGTCAATCCCTACGGCGAAAGCAAGCTGATGTTCGAGCACATTCTGCGCTGGTACGCCAAGGCCTACGATTGGAGCGTCGTGGCCTTCCGCTATTTCAACGCCTCAGGTGGCGCACACGAATGGGGCGAAAGTCACGAACCGGAAACCCATATCATTCCGATTCTGTTGCAGGTCGCCAGCGGCCGCCGCCAGCATTTTGACTTGTTCGGCACCGACTGGCCCACGCCGGATGGTACCTGCCTGCGCGATTACATCCATGTGAGCGACATCGCCGACGCTCACATTCTCGCGTTGAAAAAAATGGAGTCGCCGGGTTTTCACGTCTACAACATCGGCACCGGCCAGAGCCATTCCGTGCGCGAAGTTTGGCGGCTGGCGGAGGAAGTGACCCAGAAAAAAATCGCCGCTAAGGAATCCGCCCGGCGACCGGGCGATCCCGCGATCCTCTGCGCCAATCCCGCGCAACTCAAATCCGATCTGGGTTGGACGCCAAAGCACACGGATTTGAAGCCCATCATTCAGGGCGCGTGGGAGTGGGAACAGGTGCAATCGAAGCGAACGAAATCCAACGCGAAAGCTGGCAGCGAGTAACAGCCGGATCGCTCGGTATGATTTGAATCGCCGCCCTCGCCGCCGATCGAAAGCGCCGCCAACGGAGAAAATCTCTTTGGAAGATTCGATCCCAGCCGCCGAAGATTCTGAAATCGGACTTAGCTCGCCTAGTCCAGATGTGTTCCTCGTTCCGCTCCATTCGCGCGCAGTCGGATCCCTTCAGTTGCATCCCGAAGAAGAGTCTCTGCTATCCCCCAAAGTCTCGGCGAAAAGACGAAACGGATTCATCCTCGGCCGCGCCGCCGCTCGCCTCGCTTTGCGCCGCGCCGGTTGCGCATACTCGCCTGCCATATTGCAGGGGCCCGACCGTGAGCCCCTCTGGCCAGCGGGATTTGCCGGCTCCATCACTCATTGCGGAGAGTGGGCCGTGGCGGCCGTGGCCGCGCAGCGTCGCGTGAGAGCAATCGGCATAGATCTGGAAGACGTGGATGCAGTGCAAAGAGGCGAGATCGCGGAAACCGTATGCTCCGAAGCCGAGCTCAAGTGGGTTGCTGATACAAAAGACAGTCCGCAAAAACTGGCCATGATTTTTTCGGCCAAAGAATCGATCTACAAAGCCCTCAATCCGCTCTGCCATCGCTTCTTCGATTTTCACGACGTCGAACTGGCGTGGTCGCCCCAACGTGCCCGCTTCGAAGGCACACTCCGTGTCGATTTAGAGCGCGATTTCCCCGCAGGCTTTCAAATTCAAGCAGGCTGCCAAACGTGGCAAAACCTGATTTTCACGCACGCGATCATCGCCGCACCCACGATTTAGAAAACTCGCGCACCATCGCGACACCCCAGCGCCGCGATAGCTCGCACCGCCTAGGCCAACGCTAGCCGGTGATTCCGCGGCTTGCTGGCGATGCGAAGCGCCTCGCGAACGGCCACGGGCTTCAGCCGCTCCGTCCCGCGCGACGCCAGCCGCTCCTCGAACATCGAGGGCACGCTGAACGTTTCCGGATGCGTCATCCCCGCCGCGCGGCGTGCGAGTTCGGTCCGCGTAGTGACGCGAAACTTCGAAAGCAGCGCCGACACGTGGAATTTCACCGTGCGCTCGGAAATATTGAGCTGCCCGGCTATTTCCTTGTTCGCACGATTGGAAATCACGCCATCCAGTATCTCCCGCTGGCGCGGGCTCAGCGAAGCCGGGCACGATACCGCGCGGCCTTGTTGCAGCAAATCGGCGGCGCGCGACATCAGCCGTTCCACCAGCGATCTCTCCGCCGGCACCATCACCACAAAATCCGCGGGATTCTGTCCGTGGACCAGGCACTGCATCGCGAAAATTCCCGCTAGGCGCTCCACCGCGCAATCCAAATCCGCGGTGGATTCCGCACGGAACTGCGCGACGCCCGTCGTCTTTTCACAAAATACGAACAAATTCGAGGAGGCAGTTTCAACTTTCGGTTCCGAGGGAACCAGTTTCGGAAGTACGCGCAACTTCTTCACAAGGAGCCTGCCCGTCTGCTTGCCCAGGACTGCATTCGGCGAAGCGGGTAAAATACGATCGGCCGTCGATCGCTAACTTTTTACTGTTTCTTGCTGGAGGCCCGATACTTTTTGGGAGACCGGAACTGGTGATTTCTCAGATCCGAATCCGCAATCAGCACGATTGGCAGCAAGAGGAACCGCACGGCATCTACCGTGCCAAAGTATCAAGATGATAAGTCTCTCATTTTGAGAAACATAGGACTAGTACCAACAACGCCCAGGCGAAACTGCGGTGTAGAATCTGCTCTCCTTCGGCAAAAAATGCTGGCTGCGCTCTGTTTGAGGCCTCCTATCTGCATTGTTCTCAATGTTCCGGCGCGAAACAACCGTCCCTGCCTCGTCCGGCTCCTGCTCCATCGCCTCGGCCGCGACAAATTGCACTGGCAGCACGGGCAATTCTGCCGTATATCTCTCTGTCGCGGGGCGCCGCCGCCCTTCCGCAACGCGGCGCCACACACAATTTGAGCGCAGTTGCCACTGGGGGTCCTCAATGCCAGGTCGAAACGCGCTTCGGTTTGCGTTTCCATTTCTAGTTTTTGCAGCGGTCTTGCTCGCAGGCTCCGCGCCGGCGCAGTTGCCGCCGCTGAAAAGTTCGCCTCTCGAGCAGCGGGTGCCGCAGGGATCTGGCGCATGTTCGGTCCAAACTTCATGCGCCGAAGTGGCTCCGGCGATCATCCAGCGCGCGCTGGGAATCTCGCCGCTGGAAGAAAATCTCCGCAATTTGACCGATGTTGTCGGCGGGCGCGTGACGGGCACGGACGCCGCGGACCGTGCCGTCGGATTCGCGGTCGAAGCTCTGCGTCGCGCGGGTGTTGACGAAGTGCACACGGAAAAATTCACCATTCCCTCCGGATGGAGTGAAGGCCACACGCATGTGGACGTGCTCGCGCCGCAGCCATTTCCCGTGAGGCTGGTCTCGATCGGATGGTCCCCGCCGACGCCCGACGGCGGAATCACCGCGGCCGTGGTGGACGTGGGCATGGGCGACGACGCAGGATTTGCGCGAGCCGGCGCGGCGGCCAAGGACGCCATCGTGCTGGTGCACTCGGATTTTCTAACCACCTGGGAAGGTCTCGAAAAGGAATACGACGTAGCCCCCGAAATTATCCGGCGAGCTCAAAAAGCCGGCGCGGCCGCGATTTTCTGGATGTCCTCTCGTCCCAGTCTGCTGCTCTATCGTCATACCAGCGCATCCATCGGCGACACCGAGCCGCTGCCGCAAGCCGTGGTCGCGCGCGAAGACGCCGAGCGAATGGCGCGCTTCATCGCCGCTGGACAAAAAGTTCGCGTGCATCTCGACATGCCCAACCGCCTGACCGGCCCGGTGGAATCCGAAAACGTGGTGTGAGAAATCCGCGGGCGCGAACAAGCCGGCGAATTCGTGTTGCTCGGCGCGCATCTCGATTCTTGGGATCTGGGCACCGGCGCGCTGGATAATGGCTGCAACGTGGCTCTGGTGATTGACGCGGCGCGCGCGATCCACGCTTCGGGCACGATCCCCCGTCGCTCGATTCGCTTTGTACTTTTCACCGGAGAGGAACAGGGAATGCTCGGTTCCTGGGCCTACGCCAAAGCGCACCGCGTGGAGCTAGACCGGATGATTGCCGCCGTGGTGCTCGATTCCGGCGACGGCGCGGTTACCGGCTATTCGCTCAGCGGCCGCACGGACATTCTTGACGCTGTGAAATCCACGCTCGCGCCCGTGGCGCCGCTCGGAGCCAAAGAGTTCACCTTCGATGCCTCGGCCGACACCGATAATTTCGACTTTCTGCTCGAAGGCGTTCCCACCTTGGTCGCCAATCAGGAACCCTCCAACTATATGCTGAATTACCACGCGGCTTCGGACACCTTCGACAAAGTAAACATCGGGCAAGTGAAGAAAAATACGGCCATCGCCGCGCTCACCGTCTACGCGCTCGCCGATGCCGAGCAGCGTATTGGCCCGCGACAATCGCGCGCCGAAATCGAGCAACTGCTCAAGAAATCGGGTCTCGAGGACTCGATGAAGGAGGGCCCGCTGTGGGATTTGTGGCTCAAGAGCGATCGCGGACGCGAACCATAATACGAAAACCGATCGCCCCAAACTCTCGGCAATTTCTTGGCCCGGCGGACTATTTCGTTTTTCCCGCCGCCTTCAGCACATCGATCATCGGCAACGCTCCGCCCTGTCCGGCCATATAGACATTCGGCAGGTGCCCGTCCCAATGCTGCTGCATCATTTCAATCGTTCGAAGCTGCAGCAGCTCCGGTGTGATCTGCTGCTTCTGCACTTCGAGAGCCTTGGCCTCGGCATCCGCCTGCGTGACTTTTTGCTCCGCTTCGATCTTGATGCGCGTCAGGTCGTTCTCGGCCTTTAGAGCGTTTTGCTGCGCGGTGACCTTGGCCTCGATCGCGCGATTGTATTCCTCGGAAAAATTGAAGTCCGTGATGCTTACGGCGTCGATGTCGATGTGGTGCGGCGCCAGACGATCGCGAACGTAATTCTCGATGCCGTTTCGAACCGCGGGGCGCTGCGCCACCAACTGCTCGGCATCGAACTGCGCCGTTTGCGCCTTGATCGCTTCCTGTATGGCGGGGATCACCACGCGATCGAGCGCATCGTCATTCAGCTTAGCCCAGATATCCATCACGCAACACGGGTCCTGATAATAGGCCAGCGTCACTTGCGTATGAACGACTTGCAGATCGTGGCTGGCGGCCTGCGCGTCCAGTTTTTCCACCTGCACTTGCACGGAGATCGGCTTCACCGTTTCGACGAACGGCATGATGAAATGCGGCCCCGGCTGGAGCGTGCGGCCCGTGACGGCGCCAAATCGCAGCACCACTCCGCGATAGCCGGAATCGATCGTTGTAAAAGACAACCAGAAAATGAAAATCACACCCGCCAGCACAAAGAACGGCGCACCGTGAAGTAAGTTGTAGCTTATTTGGCGGCCGGACTGGACCGTGGCCGACACTTTAACCGACTTCCAAATCCCGAATAGCACTAACGCGAGGAAAACGAGGAACACCAGCATGCCCATCAGAGAATCTCCTTGGCGCACGGTTTCGAGCGGGATATCGTCGAGAGAATGGATACGACATATTTCCTAAGAAGACAATCGCATTTTGGTTGAAAGAAGTTCGCACCGCTCCCGCGGCCCCCAACGTTGCGTATAATAGGTGGTATATGATCGGCACTCAGCGCGAGAGCGCCAGGACCGGTTCCGCTAAGGGTTCCGCAAAAAAACCGATACCGAGGATTCTTGCCGTTGATTACGGCCGCAAGAGAATTGGCCTCGCGCTGTCCGACGAATTGGGCCTGACGGCGCAGCCGCTGCTCACCCTGGAGCGCATCAACCGGCGGGAAGACTTGCGCCGGCTCCGGGATATTTGCGGAAAGCACTCGGTTGCGCGTATTCTCGTGGGCCATCCGCTGCACATGACCGGCAAAGCGGGCGAGATGGCCGACGAAGCAGCGCGGTTCGCGGCGCGCCTCAAGAAAGAACTCGCGATACAAGTGGAACTCGCGGACGAGCGGCTTACGTCCTGGGAGGCGGAGCAAATCATGGCCGAGACCAAGGGCTCCGCGCGGCGAAAGTCAAAACATCTTGATGACGTCGCGGCCGCCATTCTATTGCGCGAGTATCTTGAACGAAAACGCGGCGCGGCGCCGGACGCTCTCTCGGATGAGGAATAGCTGACCATGCGGCGGCTCGGACTTCTCGCGCTCCTGGCAATTGCGGCGCTCGGCGCCGGAGCCGCATGGCTCGATTCGCAGATCAGCCGTCCTTACCATGGTCGCCGGCCGGATAAAGTTTTCGTCGAGATTCCCCACGGCACCTCGCGCTGGGAAATTGCCGGCATTCTTAAGCGCGATGAAGTGGTTCGCAATCGCCTGGCTTTTGAGCTACTGAGCATCTGGCACCATCGCCACGGCCTCGAGGCCGGCGAATATCTGGTGGACCACCAGATGGATTCGCGCCAGGTATTTTGGATGATCGCGAAGGGCAAGATTTTCGTCCATACCGTGGTGGTGCCCGAGGGTTGGACGATGTTCGACATCGCCCGCGAGCTCGATCGCCAGGGCATTTGTTCTCGCGAAGAATTTCTGGCGGCCGCGCGCGATCCTGCTCCCATCGCTGATCTGGCCCCGCGGGCCAAAGATCTCGAAGGCTTCCTTTTTCCTTCGACGTATGAATTCACTCGCCACACCACCTGCAGCCAGATTGCCGCGGAAATGGCTGGAGAATTTCGCTCCGTTTGGACGCGCATTGCCCCCGCCGGCTCGCCGGAATTTCCCGGCGGCTTGAATATCGTGCAGATAGTGACGCTCAGCTCGCTGGTCGAACGCGAAACGCCGAACCCCAACGAACGGCCCTTGGTCGCAGGCGTTTTCTACAATCGCCTGAAACTCGGCGATCCTCTGCAGTGCGACCCGACCGTGCAGTACGCCCTGGAAATCGCCGGGCGGCCCGCGAAAAATGTGCGGCCCGAAGATCTCCACATCGATTCTCCTTACAACACCTACGAACATCGCGGCCTGCCGCCCGGCCCCATTGCCAATCCCGGCGAAGCTTCGCTCCGCGCGGTGCTCTCTCCCACGCCCACCGATTTTCTTTATTTTGTCGCCAACGCCGAGGGTGGACACTTCTTCAGCAAGACGCTGGCGGAACACAATCGCAACGTCGAGATTTACCGCAGGCGGCTGGAAGGCAACTTCACTCCGCCTCCTCCGCTGCCCGCGCCGAAATCCAAGGGCCGGAGGCGCTCGTGACCTCGCACGACACGCGCGACTCTAGTTCCGGCGGATCTCCCACCAAGAAAGCCATGATCCTGGAGATCGCCGCCAGTCTCGCCAAGGCTCGTTACACGCCCGCGGAAATCGAGCAGATCAGGCGCAAACTCATCGTTCAGCTTGGAGCGCAGGGCAAGACTTCCGCCGACTACATCGTCAGCGTTCTCGAAGAAGCTGGCTTGCGCGTGGTCTGGTCCACGCAATCGGATACCGAGGGCCGTTACGAAGAGGAGTTTCAAGACCTGCTGCACTTCTCGACTCTCGAAGAAGCTGAAATGTGCATCGTGCGGCTCGACGAATTGCTTCGGAAGTTTTTGACTGAAGCGGACAGTCACGCCGCCGAACGCACGCGCGAAGTCGCGCGGCTAGGG
>JBAVQT010000370.1:0-1819 GCA_049694295.1 Candidatus Acidiferrales bacterium | reverse complement strand
CGGTGACGGAGTTGGTGGCGCTGGCGATGGAGAGGCTGAATTTGACGGTGACGGGAACGGAGGAGCGAACGTCAACGTCCTGGACGAAATTCGCGAAGCCCGCGGCGACGACGGTGACGTGGTAGGGGTTGAAGGGCACGTTGGGGAAGGAGAAGGCGCCCGCGGCGTCCGTGGTGGCGGAGCGCTGGTAACCGCTGACGGGGTTGAGAATTTCCACCGTCGCGCCGGGCACAACCGCGCCGGAAGGATCGGTGACCGTGCCCGAAAGGGACGAGGAGTTGCCGCCGGATTGCGCGCGGGAGACAGTGGCGAGCCCCAGCAAAACGAGAAACAAGAAAAACAACTCTGCGAAACGGCGAATAGAACGCATGGATTTCTCCCTGTATGAATGCCAGGCCCGCGCCGATGGCGCTGGCGGCCCGGAATGAATGTGGAGGTCGGCACGCCGCTCGAGAAGACGAGCGCATGCAAGCAGACGACGCGGTCTATTGGCGAGCGATTAAGCGGGAGGCGCGCGGGGAGAACTGTGTTCGCAGACAGCCGTGAAATCGAAAATCGAAGCAGGGAGAGCCGAGAAGCGGGCCACGGCGGCGGGCGCTTGCAGAGTGGTCTGCGCGGCCGGCAACGGAACCGCGACGTGGCCGATGTGGCAAACCTGGCAATGCTGCTCGTCGTAGGAATTATCGTGATTGTGAACCAGCGCGTGGAGGCCCAGCGCGCCGACCATGAAGATCAGCGCGACGGCCAGAATGCGGGCCGCAATACGTTTTGTCGAAGGTGAATTCAATTGCCGCATCTAGGAATCTCGCAACTCTTTTCCATAGCTTCACCCCGCGCGCAAAAAAGCCTGCGTGGGCTACACCTGCAGCACGTCGCCATCGCGGGCGACCATCTCGTACAACACTGGATTCACGAAGAAACCAAGAAAAAGCCGCGAAATCAGTCCCGCCACAATCACGATGGCAAACGGCTTCTGGGTGTCCGAGCCGATGCCCGTGGATAGAGCGGCGGGCAAGAGGCCCAGGCAGGCGACCAGCGCCGTCATCATGATGGGGCGAAGCCGGAGGAGTGAAGCCTCGCGTGTGGCCGTGCGAATATCCTTGTTCTCGAGGCGCAATTTATTGATGTAGGACACCAGAATTACAGCCGTCTCCACGGAAACGCCCATCAGAGCGAGCAAACCTAAAACAGACGAAACGCTGAAAGGCGTGCCGGTGAGCTTGAGAGCGATCAGAGCGCCGACCGGTTCGGTCATAACCACGCCCAGCGCGATGGTGATGGGGAACTTGAAATTTCCGTACAGCGCGAAGAGGATCAGAAAAATCAGCAGGATGGCCAGAGGACCGATCAGCATCATTTGGCGGCGCGCTTCGAGAAATTCGCTGTACTCGCCGCCCCATGCTAGCCGATAACCCGGCGGCAGAGTTTTCTGAATGCTGGCGATGGCGCGCTGGCCGTCGGCGACGGCGCTAGCCAGATCGCGGCCCTCGATGCTGTATTGCACGCCGATGTAGCGCGAATTTTGTTCGCGATAGATGAATGACGCGCCGCTGGCTTCGCGGATATTCGCAAGCTCGCTGAGCGGTATCTGCTGGCCGGCGGGCGTGCCGACGAGCAATCCCCCGATCTGTTCCGCGCCTTCGCGGAATTGCGGCTTCATGCGCACCACCAGGTCGAATAGTTTTTCGCCTTGAATCACCTGCGTGGCGGCCTGGCCGCCCACGGCAGCCTGCACCACGGCCTCCACGTCGGCGACGTTGATGCCATAGCGGGCGATCTTGTCGCGGTCGACGTCAATCAGCAGGCTTGGCTGGCCCAG
>JBAVQT010000369.1:0-2860 GCA_049694295.1 Candidatus Acidiferrales bacterium | reverse complement strand
GCGCCTCCACGCGCGCAAATTCTCCCGCCGCCATCTCTTGCACCACATTCTTCCCCTCCGTCGCGATCTGCCCGGGTTTCTCGATCTGCGGCGGCGCGGTCCCCTGCGGTGGAGTTGCGCTTGCCGCAGGTGGCGGCGAAGCGGGAATGGCCGGAGTTGCCGGCGCGTGCTTCGGAGGACTTCCCGCCGGCGCTATCTGGCCCTGCAAGCCTGGCGCCGCCAGCAGCGGCAAAAGCGCTGCCAGCGCGCCGATCGTTCCGCGCGTCATCCGCATAGTCGTCTATTGTCCTGGATTTTTACTGCACCGTCGAGCGCGCCGGCGAAGGCAGCGGCGAAGCGTGATGCGCCACCATGCGCCACTCGCCGTCCCGCCGCACGAAAATATTCGTGGTCTGCGCGATCGATTCGTCAAATCCATCCGCGAATGCCGTGGTCACGTGTTCCGTGCAAGCCACCCACGCCGCGTCGCCCTCCACGCGCACCCACAGCGAACTCAGCGCCACGCGTACGCGCTTCATCGTCGCGAATATTCGCGCCCAGCTCTCCCGCACGTCGTCCCAGCCAAAAAGCAGTTCCCATCCCGGATGGACGCACTCGATCGCCTCGTCGTGCGCCCACACATCTTCCATCTGCGCCAAATCCAGCGATTCGTATGCCGCATAGAACCGTTGGTTCGCGGCTCGCACGGCGTCTTCGGGAGATTGCTTCTGAGGTGAGGTCTCGGCGGCCATTTGAAAGTTTGCGAAAATGCCGATTGCGAAATCGCGCTTCTACTTCTAGCTTCCCGCTTTTTCACGCCGCGCAAATTCCATGCCGCCCACCGCCGCCGCTACCAGCGCCATCTTAATCACTTCGCCCGGCAGAAAAGGCAGCGCGCCCTGCGTGAACGACGCGCGCCAGCCCAGCCCGATTCCCACCGCCAGCCACGCGCAGCCGCCCGCAAAAATAATCGCTTCGCCCGCTCCCAGCGCCGCAGCCAGCCGCGCCGCGCCGCGTTTCCCGCGCTCGGCGATCGTGCCCGCCACCAATCCCGCCACTGGATACGACAGCAGATACCCCGCCGTCGGTCCGAAAAATCGCGCCGCGCCCGGCAGTCCGTACGGCTGAAACACCGGCAATCCGCCGGCGCCCTCCAGTAGATAGAGACCCAGCGCCAGCGCCGCGCGCCGCCCGCCCAGTAGAATCGCCACCAGCAGCACGCCAAAAGTTTGTCCCGTGATCGGCACCGGCGTCCACGGCAGCGGAATCGCAATCTGCGCGCACAGCACCATCAGCAGATTCGCCGCCACGATGCGCGCCGCATCCGCCGCGATTCCTTCTCCCGTATAAATTCTGTCGGCGAAAACTTTCGTCTGTGCCATTCCCGAGCCTCTTGTGTGTTTTGTAGCCGGCTATCTCGCGCTGCCGCGCATTATACCCCGGCCCTCGCGCGCTTACGGCGTCTTTTCGCTATTCGGAAATCTCCCTTTATGAGCACGGCGGAAAGCGCCTTATCGCCGGAAGAAATTTACGATCCAAAAAATCAGCGTAAGCGCCACGCTCAGCAGAATACATGTCACCACCGGAAAGTAGAACGCCCCATGCCGACCCTGGTAAGAAATATCTCCCGGCAAGCGCCCCAGCCGAAATGGCAGCTTCGCCCCAAAAAAGAATGCCGCGCCGGCCACCACGCACACCGCGCCAACCACCAGCAGAATCCGCCCGAGTTCGCGCCCAGGATCCATCCACCCGCTCAAGGATTAATTTTGTAGATTTGTTGGAATGGTCCAATCAGAGGAAAAAACGCTCGCGAACGAAACAGCTCCGCGATCTGCCGAATGTGTCCCAAATCGTGGAACGCCCACTCGTTCATCAACTGCCCTATCGTGATCGCGCCGAGCTTCGAATGCCGGCCCCCGCGGCCCATCATCGCCGGTGAGACGTATCGCAACGCCGAAAGGCTGCGGTCTCGCTCGTGGCAGAATTTCTTCAGATTTTCGCGCCCCCGAGCCTGCGAATATTTTCCTTCGGCATAAGCCGCGTTCTGGTCGTACCCTTCCAGCGCGGGATCCTTCTCGTTCATCATTTTGTCCACCCGCTCGCGGAACCCAATTACTTCCACGTCCGCCAGATGCGCCAGCACCTCGCTGATGGACCATCTCTCCGCCGACGGTTTCCAGTGCATCTGTTCGTCCGAAGCCGAGTGCACCATCTTTTCAATAATGATCGGCGTCTGCTCCAGCACCGCAAGGCCGGGCAACGCTTCAGGACTAGGGGCGGCAGCCATGGAAATCCTCCTGGCGGAGACTTCTTCCGTATCCGGGCCCTCATCGAGATCGAACGGGACGCCCGTTTAATCGCGAATTATACCCCACCGAAGTTTCGGCCAGAAACTTCACCCTGAGAACCCGCAGCGCGGCTTCGAAGGCCAAATCTCCCGCCCTGGAATGGCAAGAGGTGAACCGCACGACCTCCCATGCAAGTCCACGGGTATTCGGTCATTCCAGCGAAGGACTTATTCATACCTTAGCGCTTCCATGGGCTCGACGCGCATGGCGCGCCGAGCGGGAATGTAGCAGGCCGCGAGCGCGACGAGCGCCAGCATCACCGCAACGCCAACAAATGTGGCTGGATCGCCCGCTCTGACTCCGTAGAGCAGATTGGTGAAGCTCGACAGCAATCGAGTGAGAATCGCCGCCGCGGCGATTCCTATGGCGAGTCCGGCGAAAGCTAGCCGCAGGCCCTGACCGATGATCATCCGGAAAACGTCGCGCCGCTCCGCCCCGAGCGCCATTCGAACGCCAATTTCGTGCACGCGCTGCGTCACGGAATACGAAATCACACCGTAGATTCCGACCGAGGCCAGCAGCAGCGCTAAACC
>JBAVQT010000368.1:0-1515 GCA_049694295.1 Candidatus Acidiferrales bacterium | reverse complement strand
TCCGACAGCAGATGTGGCTTCAGTCCCATGTCGATCAGTTTTGAATGTTTCGCGTTGTAATAATGCTCTTCCGATTCCACGCGCGGGTCCGGTAAATGCTCCACTTCCACCCGCAGCCCCAACTTTTTTCCCGCCGCCTCCGTCATCCGCGCCAGGTCCAGCACCGAGAACTGCTCCGTAAACTGGTTGAACACCCGGCACTCGCCTCGCCCCGCCGGCGTCAGGCAAGCCAGCTCCACGCACCGCACCGTGTCGCGAATATCCAGGAATCCCCGCGTTTGTCCGCCCTTCCCGTACACCGTCAGCGGATGTCCGATCGCCGCTTGAATGCAAAATCGGTTCAGCACCGTGCCGAACACTTCATCGTAGTCGTACCGATTGATCAGCGCTTCATCCAGCGCCGTTTCATCCGTCACCGTGCCGTACACCACGCCCTGATTCAGGTCCGTCGCGCGCAATCCCCAAATCTTGCATGTGAACATCAGGTTGTGGCTGTCATGCACTTTCGAGAGGTGATAGAACGAGCCCGGCTGCTTCGGAAACGGCAGCACGTCCTTCCGCCCGTTGTGCTCCACCGTGATGTAGCCCTCTTCGATATCGATATTCGGCGTGCCGTACTCGCCCATCGTCCCCAGCTTGATCAGATGGCAATCCGGCGCCAGTTCGCGCAGCGCGAATAAAAGATTCAGCGTGCCCACCACGTTGTTCACCTGCGTGAACACCGCGTGCTTCCGGTCGATCATCGAATAGGGTGCCGACCGCTGCTCCGCGAAATGCACCACCGCCTCCGGCTTGATCGCCTCGATCGTCGCTGCCAGAAAATCGTAATCCGTCACATCGCCCGTGTAAGAATCGATCATCAGCCCGGTGTGCTCGCGCCACACTCGCAGCCGGTCCGCCAGCGGTTGGATCGGCGTCAGCGTTTGCGCGCCCAGTTCGTGATCCCACATCCGCCGGATGAAATTGTCCACGATGGCCACCGAGTGGCCTTGCTTCGACAAATACAGCGCCGTCGCCCACCCGCAGTATCCGTCGCCACCCAGCACGGCAATCCTCATGTCCGATCCTCCCTGTGCGCGCCTGCTATCTCGAAAAGTTTCCGATTTGAAGTTCTTGTTGCAGGCCGCGGATCACCCCTCGCTGGAAACGCTTCCGGAGTAATTGGCGGCTGCCTGCCGCCTCGGCTTGCATCGAAGCCATGGGGCAAATCACCACAATCACTTAACTTACGTGTCCCGCAAAGCCATTGCAAGGGGCATTTTCAGGCCCTGCCAGCCCCGCTTCGTCGTTCGCGCGAGTCTTCGCCATCGCTTCGCTCCTCGCTCGTCCGCCCCCCATCCGCGCGAAAGTCCCGCTCGCAGTGTTATATTGCTGGGCCAGGGGAGCGCCCTTTGAATTGCGTTTGTAATTCACTTCGTCACTCGGCTCGCTCGACGTGCAATTCGCTCCGTGCCTGCCCGCCTATCGGGAGACGCTCCTCGTGACCGCATCGTCATCCGCTCGCCTGCTCGATCC
>JBAVQT010000367.1:0-2658 GCA_049694295.1 Candidatus Acidiferrales bacterium | reverse complement strand
TCATTAACGTGGCGCTATCTCCGACAACACTGATGTAGGCAATCCATTTCCCGTCGGGCGAGCAGTTCGGCGAGATGTCCACAGGTCCCTTGGTGATTTGCTCGGCATTCGAGCCGTCCAGGCCGGCGCTCCAAATCGTTAGTCCCGCTCCAGCCGCTTGCAGGCTGAAGACGAAGTGCCCGTCTCCACAGGCCGATGGAAATAACGGCGTGCCGCGCGGGAGCGTCAGATTGTGCACGCCCGTGCCGTCGGGAGATACGGTGGCGATCTGGAGAGATCCGGAACTGTAGTAAGAGTAAAGAATCTGGTCTGGCGCGGGCCAGCTGACTCCAGTCAGCCCGTCGGCGCGGCCGATTCCCGAGGTGACTTGGGTGGGAGGCGAGAACGAGGGCGAGCTGCCAAATCCGGCGAGCCAAAGAGTCCCCGCGAAATTGACTTGCACGGTCGCCAGCGTCGAGCCATCCGCAGTGATTGTGCTTCCAGCGTAATAGTTCAGATCATTTGTAATCCGGCGGGCCTCGCCGTCGGGATAGCCGACCTCCCAGAGCTGCGCATTGAAACCCATTTTGTCCGCTGGCGCGGCAAAAACTACTCCGGAACCATCGGGCAGCCACGCCATTCCTTGAGATTGCTGCCAATCGCGTGAGCCGAGCCGAGTTTCGGTGCCGGTCGTCACGGCAACTGTTTCAATCTGAAAGTTCAGGGCATTGGCGCTCACACTTCTGCAGATGGCAATTCGGCTCCCATCAGGGGACCACGATTGACCACCGGTGGAAAATAGATCCGGGAAATGGTGCACCACCAGCGCCTTTTCACCCGAGCCGTCGGCGGCGGCCGTGAGCAGGCTGGAAGTTTGCGACTCCGTGGATTGACGAACAAAAACGAAGCGCTTGCCGTCCGGTGAAAAGCTGATCGGGCTGTCCACATCCACGACGATCTGCCGGGGAGTACCGCCCAACGAAGGAATTTGATACAGCGTGCTTAGGCCGCTGCCGGGCTGCCCCTTCGTGTAGTAAAGATAATCTCCGTTCGGAGAAAACGTCATGCCATGGATCTCGCCTTCCGAACCTTTCAGAACTTGCGCAACGCTTCCCGTGCCGAGCTGGCGCACGAAAATTCCATGATCGCCCTTTTCGTCTGACACGTACGCCAGCCACTTTCCGTCTTGCGAGATGGTGGCAGAGTGGACCTCGCCGGAAGATGTGACTGGAGTAATAGTCATCTGCGCGAACGAAGATTCGGCCGGAGTGCGATTTCGTTCATGAACGAAGAGCACCACTGCGGCGCAGAGAGCGAGCACCACGCCGGCGAGTTGCGCCCATTTTCCCCAGGTGATCGGGTAACGCGCGGCCCGCACGGCGGCCGTGTTGGCTGGCAATCCAGGCGTGAGTGACTCGGGCAGTTGGGCCGATTGCGATCCGGATCCGCGAACGGCGGTCGCCGAACCTGATCCTGCCGCCGAGGCCGAGGGTGCCGCGAGTGCGCCCGGTGACGTCGCCCATGAACTGGAAGGAGCGCGCCCCGAGCCGCTGGAATCGAGATCGCGTTTCAGGCGCCGGAGATCGCCGCGAAGCTCGGCAGCCGACTGGTAGCGCAGGTCGGGCTCCTTTTCCAGCGATTTTCCGATGATCTCTTCGAGCTTCGGCGGGACGGCAGGATTGATCGAAGAGGGAGCTGGCGGCGTGCGATTGAGAATGGCGTCGAAAATCACGGCAGTAGTGTTGCCGGTAAACGCCGGGCGCCCAGTGGCCATTTCATAGAGCACGGCGCCGAGGCTGAAGAGATCTGTGCGTGTGTCGAGTTCCTCGCCGCGCGCCTGCTCGGGCGACATGTACGCGACGGTGCCGAGCGCGGACCCGGGACTCGTCAGCAGCATGTTATCGGTGGTCGGCATCGAGGTGGTGCCGGCGCCGATCGCCTCCGCGATGCGACGTGAAGCGCCCTGTTTAGCCAGGCCGAAATCGAGAATTTTTACCAGGCCTCGCGTACCGACAAAAATGTTGGCGGGCTTGATGTCGCGATGAACGATGCCCCGAGAGTGCGCGGCTTCCAGGGCGTCGGAAATCTGGGCGCCGTAATCCAGCAGAACGTCGATGGCGATGGGCTGGCCGGCGATCCGCTCGCGCAGAGTCTGGCCCTCCAGCAGCTCCATCACCATGAAGGGCTGGCCGTTGTGTTCGCCGACGTCGAAGATCGTGCAGATCCCGAAGTGATTCAGCGCGGAGGCGGCGCGGGCTTCGCGATGGAAGCGCTCGAGAGCCACTGGGTCGCGCGCCAGCTCGCCGGTAAGAAATTTGAGGGCCACGAACCGGCCCAGGCGCGTGTCTTCGGCTCGATACACCTGGCCCATGCCGCCCGAGCCGAGCGGTTCGATCACGCGATAGTGCGAGATGGTGTCGCCGATCATGTTGAATGGTGCAGGCAATCGTAAACAACCTGAGCGGCGCGCGCAAGGAGCGAAACAGCATCCGCGCGGAATCGAGGACCGACCGCTGCGCCTCCCGCGGGATAGAAAATGGGTGTTGAGCCCGGGAGTCGAAGTTTACGTTTTGGGCCGCCGATTTTTCGGGTTCGCCTAGTTCGAGGAGGGTGGCGGCGCCTGCGTCGGTGGCGCCGTAGGAGCAAATTTTGGCATTACGATCACGGTTACCGGTTGAT
>JBAVQT010000366.1:0-3589 GCA_049694295.1 Candidatus Acidiferrales bacterium | reverse complement strand
GATTCCGTACTACCCGTACGCGAGGCAGGACCGCAAGGACCGGCCGCGCGTGGCGATTTCGGCAAAGCTGGTGGCCGATCTGCTGGAGACGGCGGGATCGAGCCGGGTGCTGTCGCTGGACCTGCATGCTCCGCAGATTCAGGGATATTTCAACATTCCGGTGGACCATTTGTTTGCCGCGCCGGTGCTGGTGGAATATCTGCAGAAGAGGAATCTGGGCCCGATGACGGTGGTATCGCCGGACGCGGGCGGTGTGGAACGCGCGCGATATTTCGCAAAGAAGATTGATGCTCCCTTGGCGATCGTGGATAAGCGGCGCATTGACGTCAATGTCAGCGAAGTGATGCACCTGATCGGCGATGTGGCGGGACGCCCGGCGCTGGTGGTGGACGACATCATTGACACGGCCGGAACGCTGGTGAAGACGGCAGAAGCGCTGCTGGAGCACGGCGCGACGAAAGTGATTGCGGCCTGCACGCATGCGGTGCTTTCGGGGCCAGCCGTCGAGCGAATCATGAAATCGAAGATCGAGGAAGTGATCGTGACGGATTCGGTGCCGCTGAACGAGGCGGCGCGGAAATTGCCGCAGATCAAGGTGCTGAGCGTGGCGCCGCTGCTGGCGCGGGGCATCCAGTCAATTCACGAAGAGACTTCGATCAGCGAACTTTTTATTTAGAGCGGGAAAAACTTTAGAACCGGTACGGTTCGGACCAAGCGCCCGCCTGAGCGGGCCAAGGACAAGAGGACGTATGCAGACATTCACAGTGGAAGGAACGGTTCGAGATACGCGGGGCAAAGGCCCTGCGCGGCGCGTGCGGCTGACCGGCCTGGTGCCGGCGACGCTCTATGGCGGCAAAAAGAATCCAGTGTCGCTCTCGGTGAACGCGAAACAAGTGGCGAAGATTTTGCGTTCGGAGACGGGACACAACACGATTTTCGCGGTGACCGTGGCGGGAAGCGCGGACGAACGGGCCATGGTGAAGGACTGGCAAGTGGATCCCCTGAGCGGAAAGCTGCTGCACGTGGACCTGCTGCGGATCGCGATGGACGTGCGCATGCGCGTGCGCGTGCCGGTACACACGTTTGGCGAGCCGCAAGGCGTGAAGATGCAGGGCGGAGTCTTCGAGACGGTGATCCGCGAGGTGGAGATCGAGTGCTTGCCTGGCGACATTCCTGAAGAATTCAGAGTCGATGTCACCGATTTCCTGATCGGACGGCAACTACGCGCTTCGGATCTTCCTCTGGATCCGGCAAAGATGAAGCTGCTGACCGATCCGACGCGCGTGCTGGCGCACGTGGTGGTGCTGAAGAAGGAAGAAGAGCCCACGCCGGATGCGGCCGTGGCAGCGGAAGCGGCGCCTGCGGAGCCGGAAGTCATCAAGAAGGGTAAGAAGGAAGAAGAAGGCGAAGAGGGCGCTGCCGAAGCGCCGAAGGCCGGCGGCGAGAAGAAGAAGTAAGCGGCGCGGCTGCGGCGCGGTCTGGCTATGCGCCGCGATCGGGCCAGGCTGGGCCGAGCGCGGGCAGGCGCCAACTTATGAGCCCATTTTTATGAGGTTGATCGTCGGCCTCGGCAATCCCGGCGACGAATATACCTGGACGCCGCACAACGCCGGATTTCACGGAATTGACGCGCTGGCGCGGCGAGCCGGCATTCGCGTGACGCGGCCGGAAGCCAAGTCGTATATCGGTCGCGGAACGATAGCTGGCGAAGAAGTGGTGCTGGCCAAGCCGCAGACGATGATGAATTTGAGCGGCGCGGCGGTGCGGATGCTGCTGGAGCGCTACGAAGCAGACGCGGCCGCGACGATCGTGCTGAGCGACGACGTAGCGCTACCGTGGGGCATGCTGCGAATTCGCGAGCGCGGCAGCGCGGGCGGACACAACGGCCTGAAGTCGCTGATCGGCGCGATTGGCGGCGATTTTGTTCGCGTGCGGATGGGCGTGGGCCCGGAAAAAGTCTGGGGCGACCTGGCCGATTACGTTTTGGGGCCGATGGGACGCGCGGAACGCGAGACGACGTCGCAGATGGCGGAAGACGCAGCGGAAGCGGTGGAACTGATTTTGAGCGAAGGGGTGGGCAAGGCGATGTCGAAATACAATCGCCGCGCTTCGCCGGAAGAAGAAGGAATCGAGCCGGAGCAGTAGCGGGAACCAGCTGTTGCCACTGAGAAGGCAAGGAATCGAGGAGAAATGGAAGAGCGCCAGTACGACCTGATTTTTATTCTGCGGCCGGACACGCCGGAAGCGGAAGTCGACAAGGTGATCGCCACGCTGGAGCACGCCGCCACGGAAAAAGGCGGCAAGATCGAGTCCACGGCGAAGTGGGGCCGTAAACGCATGGCGTATCGCGTGCAGAAACTGCGCGAAGGATTTTTCGTGTACATGGTGATTCGTTCGAGCCACGGAGAAGTGGTGAAAGAGCTGGAGCGCCGGCTGAAGGTGGCCGATCCCGTGATCAAATATCTGACCGTGCGTCTTGATGAAGAATTGAAGCGCCAGGACAAGCTGAAGCGTCACCGCGAGAAGCGCGCCGCCCGGCGTCCGCGCAAGACCACCGCCGCGCCCGCCGGAAGCGGCGAGCAATCCGCACCGCCAGCCGCGCCACAGACTCCGGCGCCGCCCGCGGCGCAAGTTTAATAAGGGAGAAATCGAATGGCAGACGAGAACGAAAAGCAGCAAGCACCGCAGGCCCCGGCGAGCGATCCGGCGCAGAGTTCGGCAGCACCCGCGGCTCCAGCCGCCCCAGCTTCGACAACCTCGACGCCGGCGGCAACTGGCGCGCCTGCGGCACACAGCGGTTTGCATTCGCATTCACACGCGCGTCCCCGCTCTTCGGGACCTGGCGGTGGTGGTGGGGGCCGCTCGTTCGGCGGACCTGGCGGCGGGCGCCCTTCGTCGGGGCCCGGCGGACGTCCGGGAGGGCCGGCCAAACGCGGGAAGCGCAACTTCGTCCGCAAGAAGAAGGTGTGCCGCTTCTGCGTGGACAAGGCCGATTACATTGACTACAAGAAGGCGGAAATTCTCGCGCCCTTCATTCAGGAGCGCGGCAAGATTCTCCCGCGCCGCATGACGGGCACCTGCTCGCGGCACCAGCGCTGGCTGACCGTGGCGATCAAGCGGGCGCAGAATATCGCGTTGCTGCCGTTTGCCGCCGAGCTCTAAACGCACGCGCGGAAAATTTTGGAAATTTGAGGACACGACGATGCAAATCATTCTGCAAGAAGATGTGGACAAGCTCGGCAATCGCGGCGATCTGGTGACCGTGGCTCCCGGCTACGCGCGGAATTTTCTCTTGCCGCGCAAGCTGGCGCTGGAGGCCACGCCGGGCAATATGAAGCGTCTGGAGAGGATGCGAACGGCGTTCGCGAAGAAGGAATCGAGCGAACGCGGCGACGCGCAGAAGCTGGCCGAGCTGCTCTCGAGCGTCTCGCTATCGTTCACGCGCAAAACGGGCGAGAGCGATCAGCTCTTCGGTTCGGTGACTTCGGCGGACATTTCCGAAGGCCTCGCCGCGCAGGGCTTTACCATCGACAAGCGCAAGATCGAGCTGTCCGAGCCCATCAAGACCATCGGCGAATTCGAAGTTCCT
>JBAVQT010000365.1:0-2057 GCA_049694295.1 Candidatus Acidiferrales bacterium | reverse complement strand
GGCGGGGGCAACTCATGCGCTTCAACGGTGCTCTGGAAGTTGCATTTGTTGTGGCTACCGTCGCAAAACGGCTTCCTCTCGGAGTGACCACAACGGCAAAGACCGAGCGAGGTGCGGCCCCCTAGGCCATAAGACTTCCCGTTGGCGTCGAGGAGTTCAAATTCACCGGCAATAATCAGCGGGCCGTTATTCTTAACAGTGACTTTCGCAGACATCCATTCCTCCGACTAAACCTCGGGCTACAATGACCACTGCGCGGAAGCGAAACGGTTGCCCGACTCATGCCGAGAATCAATATTTCGGCATGGCGGAATCCACTTCTTCCGACCAAGCGAGAATACCACCCTTCAGGTTCCAGAGTTTGCGGAAGCCAGCTTTGCGGAGGAACTCGACAGCTTCGGCGGAGCGCTTGCCGCTGCGGCAGTGGGCAACAATCTCGCGAGACGAATCGAGTTCCGCCGCGCGACGGGAAAGTTCGCCGAGTGGAATGAGGCGGCCACCGATGTTGCAGATTTGATACTCGTGCGGCTCGCGGACATCGAGGATGAAGAGATCGTCGCCGCGATCGAGACGCGCCTTCAACTCGCGCGGCGTGATATCAGGAACAGATGTGACGGGAGCGGGAGCTTCCTCGCCGCGAATACCGCAGAATTCGGCATAGTCAATCAGCTTGGTGATGGTGCGATGGTTGCCACACACGGGACACTCAGGATTGCGGCGAATCTTGAGCTCGCGGAAACGCATGGCCAGAGCGTCGAAGAGAAGCAGGCGACCGACAAGCGGTTCGCCCTTGCCGATGATGAGCTTCAAAGTCTCAGCTGCCTGGATGGTGCCAACAATTCCGGGAAGCACGCCGAGAACCCCACCTTCAGCGCAGGAGGGCACGAGTCCGGGCGGAGGCGGTTCGGGATAGAGGCAGCGATAGCAGGGACCGTCGGGATAACCGAATATGGTGATCTGGCCCTCGAAACGAAAAATGGAACCGTAAACGTTGGGTTTGCCAAGAAGGACGCAAGCGTCGTTAACAAGATAGCGCGTGGGGAAATTATCGGTGCCATCGACAATAATGTCGTAGTCCTTCAGAATATCAAGCGCGTTTTCGCTGGTGAGATGCGTTTCGAAGGTATCGATCTGGATGTCGGGATTGAGATCGCGCAGACGAGACGCGGCTACTTCGATTTTGGGACGGCCCACATCGCCATTGCCGAAAAGGACCTGGCGCTGAAGATTGGTGGTGTCAACAACATCAAAGTCGATCAAGCCGAGATGGCCAACGCCTGCGGCCGCGAGATAAAGTCCTAGGGGCGCGCCCAGTCCGCCGGTGCCGACGCAAAGCACTCTGGCCTGCTTGAGGTTGAGCTGCCCCTCCATGCCGACTTCGGGCATGATGAGATGGCGGCTGTAGCGCAGGACCTCTTCTTTTGAAAGCGCCAGAGCGCTTGCGCCGTCTGCTAGGGCCGTCGGAACTCCAGTCTTCGATGCCATGAGACAAATCTCCTCTGATCGATTTCTCGTTTAGCGCCGCGAGCCGCCCGCGATGGAAGGAATGATGCTGACCGTGTCGCCATCGCGAACCCGCGTCTGATCCTTCTGCAAGTAGCGGATGTCTTCGTCGTTGACGTAAACGTTGACGAAACTGCGCAGGCGGCCGTCATCCGAGAAAAGATGCTTCTTCAAATCGGCGAACTGCGCCGTGAGGGCCGCCAACGCTTGGCCCACCGTGGCCGCCGTTACTTCCACGCTCTCTTGCTTGCCTGCATACGCGCGCAGAGGAGTGGGAATCATCACTTTGACTGCCATGCGTCTTGCCTCCCTATTGAATGCAGCACGAACTCAAAAATCTTCCGATACAGACTGTGCGTCTGAAACGGTCTTGATGCTACGCAGTCGCGGTGCCGGCAGCCGGCTCAATCTCCTCGGAATCATACGCGGTGCGATCATCTTGCAAACGCCAGGATGTCATGTCTCGCGGCTCGCCCTTCTGAATGCTAACGATGATGTAACTGTACCAGGGCCAAGCATGCTCACGATCGTATTCACTGGGGCGCGCTGGAGCG
>JBAVQT010000364.1:0-9783 GCA_049694295.1 Candidatus Acidiferrales bacterium | reverse complement strand
CGCGACTTCGGCTCGAACGCGGGACTGGGAAGTGGCGCGAAAGATCTGGTTCGATCGCGCCGACCTGTCGGTGAGTCGCGTGGAAATTTACGATCCTCAGGGCGAGGTGAGTTCCGACATCAGCTATAGCGACTGGCAGCCCGCAGGGACCGCTTCGTACGCGAGGCAGATTGCGGTCGCACGACCCGCCGATGACTACGCGCTGCGCATCGCGATTACGAAGCTAAGCGTCAACGAGCCGGTATCGCCGGATCGTTTCGTGCTGGCGCAGCCGCCCGGCGCGGAGGTAGTGCGCGTGGGAGAGCCATCGAAGGAGGCCCAGCCTTGATCCGGCACATGATCGTACAGAACACGCTGCATCGGCCGATGCGTACGCTCATTACGGTGATCGCCGTGGCTGTGGAAGTAACCCTGGTGATCATCGTGGTCGGATTGACCAGCGGGCTGCTGCTCGATACCGCCAGGCGCACCGAAGGCGTGGGCGCGGACATCATGGTCCAGCCGCCAAACGCCTCGATGTTCATTGCGGTCAGCAATGCTCCCATGCCCATCGCCATCGGCGACAAACTTCATCAGCTCGATTACGTCCAGGCCGTCGCGCCGGTGCTCACACTGTTGAATTCGGTGAAAGGGCTGGATCTGGTTTTCGGAATTGACCCCGCGAGCTTCGGCGAGGTCACCGGCGGATTCATATTCCATTCGGGCCACGGCCTGCAAGGGCCGGACGACATTCTGGTGGATGACGTCTACGAGCGAGCGCACAAGATGGAGGTTGGGCAGACGCTCCGTATTTTCGAACATGACTTTCATGTCGTGGGAGTGGTGGAGCACGGCAAGGGGGCGAGACTCTTCGTGCTGATGTCCACGCTGCAGGAGATGTCTGGCGCGCACGATAAAGCATCCATTTTTTTCGTGAAGTGCGATCGCAGCGACCACACGCCCGCGGTGGTCAACGAAATTGAGGGGCTTCTGCCGAACTATACGATTCGCTCGCTAAAGGATTTCAGTTCCCTGATGACGTCGTCGAACGTGCCGGGTCTGGGTTCCTTCATCAAGGTGATGATCGGGATCGCCGTAGCCATCGGGTTTCTGGTGATTTTTCTTTCGTTGTATACCACGGTGATCGAGCGCACCCGGGAAATCGGCGTGCTCAAATCGCTGGGCGCGTCCAAAGGCTACATCGCGCGGATCATCCTAAGCGAGACCGCGCTGCTTTGCTTTGCCGGACTGGCGGCCGGCGTCGCGTTGAGTTTCATTATGCGGCCCGTGCTGCTGCATGTTTTTCCTTCGCTGCCTCCGATTTTGATCACCGCCGCATGGATTCTGCGCGCGGGCGGGATTGCCATCGCCGGCGGGCTGCTGGGAGCGGCTTATCCGGCGTGGCTGGCGAGCCGGCGCGATCCCGTGGAAGCGCTGGCGTACGAATGAAATCCTGCTCGACAGCGGCAAAACGCGATTAAAATGACCACATTCGCAGGGCGCTTGGAATAAGCGCGGGGACCGGCGTTGGAACCGATACTTAAGACCGAAAATCTCTGGAAAATCTATCGCACCGGCAAAGTAGACGTGCCCGCTTTGCGTGGCGTGGATATCCAGATTTTTCCGGGCGAATTCGTATCCATCATGGGCCCCTCGGGATGCGGAAAATCCACCATGCTGCACGTGATTGGCGGGCTGGCACAGGCCACGCGCGGCCGCGTGCTGCTGGATGGCAACGATCTGACGGAAATGAGCGACTCCGCGCGGACGCTGCTGCGCCGCCACAAGGTGGGATTCGTATTCCAGAAATTCAATCTGCTGCCCACGCTGGACGCTCGCCACAATATCGAACTCGCCCAGCATATCCATGGAAACGGCTACGATCCGCATCGATTCGACGTGGTCGCCAATCTTCTCGGGCTGAGCGGCCGCCTGAAACACAAACCTTCGGAGCTATCGGGGGGCGAGCAGCAGCGCGTGGCCATCGCGCGGGCGATCATCAGCGAGCCGAAAATCGTGCTGGCGGATGAGCCCACTGGAAATCTGGACACGAAAAGCTCCGAGAGCGTGCTTGAATTGCTCCGCTCGCTCAATAAAGACCTGGGTCAGACGATCGTGATGATCACTCACAATCCCGAAGCGGCCGCCTATGGCCATCGCGTGCTGCACATGCGCGACGGCCTAGTGGTTGACGGCTTGACCGCTCACTGAAAACTATGCGCACTCTGTGGCGCGGCTTCGTCCGCACGATTTTTTGGTCTTACGAACGCGGTAGCTGGCCCTACGATGTGATGGTCATCGCCATCGTCATCTTCGTCCTGCTCACGCCCGGGCGCTGGTTTCACGACCGGCCTCCGGCGGCCGCGGCGTCCAGCTCGAACGTCGAATTGATCTCGCAGAATCCAGACGACCACACCCGCGTTTATCGTCTGGACGCCACTGCGCTCCCTCCCGAAAAACGCACTGCGCACTCGACCCCGGAGCTTGAACGCGAAGCCCACGACATTCTCAACCGCAAGGTCGACGCTCTCCATGACCAGACTTTCCAGATAGTCCGAATTGACCCGCAAATGGCTGGCGACGGCTCGATCGCGTCGTACGACGTCACCATTCATCCCTGAACGTGCCGCACCGATCCCTCCAATTGGGCTATCGAGCCGGTCTGCCCGATTTCGGGCATTGCGGTTGAACTCCGTCCCCTGATTTCATCGAGGAAACTTCGAGCGTTCCGAAGCCGTCTAATTCGCTGTGATACCATTGGAGACGAACCAGTCGCAACTGCCGAGGGGGAATTCTTACTTGACGCCAACTCGAATCACTAAATTCGCCGGTCTTTTCTCGGCCATATTCATGGCCTGCCTGGTGGGCTTTGGGGCGATTGGCCAGGGCCGCTCGGTGGCTTCGGTGGAGAGCGTCCTCAGGCAATTGGACAATGAGGCCAAGGATTTCCACAGCCTGGCAGCGGAAGTCGAGCGGACCAAAGTCACCGTGGTGGTGAATGACAAGTCCACCGAATCGGGCACTATCCTGGTGCGCGGCGACAAAATGCTCCTGGACATCAAGGCTCCTTCGCCGAGGACCATTCTTCGCACGGGCGATCACCTGTATGTTTACACGCCGGGTTTGAAACGCGTCGAGGAATACAACATCGGGAAACACCGCGCGCTGGTTGACCAACTGTTCCTGCCTGGTTTCGGCACTTCGGGAAAAGACCTCGAGAAAAGCTATTTGGTTACGGTGGTCGGCCAGCCCACGCTTGACGATCGCAAGACCATTGAGCTGGAGCTGACTCCCAAATCTCCCGAAGTTCGCGCGCAGATTTCAAAAGTCGAGATCTGGCTCGACGAATCCACCTGGCTGCCTATTCAACAGCAATTTTTCGAAACCGGCTCGGGCGATTATTCGCTGGTTCACTACTCAAAAATCGTGAAGAATCCAAATATCAACGATTCCGATTTTCAACAGCACTGGCCCAAAGGCACGGAAAAGATCAAGCCACAGGGCCAGCAGTAGACTCGCACCAGCAAAGACGCCTTCGACGAGATTTCAGCGGCGCCCGCCGGCGCGCGGTTTAGGCTGTCTTTCGCTTCTCGCCAACTGCAAGCCGCTGGCCGCTCTCTTTTTCTAGCAGCGCGCGTTTCCGCTCCAGCCCCCAGCGATAGCCTGCCAAATTGCCGTCTTCACGCACCACGCGATGGCACGGGACAACGATCGAAGTCGGATTGGTCGCGCAGGCGCGGGCCACGGCGCGAACAGCGGTGGGCCGGCCAATCGCGCGGGCCACTTGCGTATACGTCTTGGTGGCGCCGTAAGGAATGCGGCGCAACTCCTCCCAAACCCGGCGCTGAAACGCCGTGGCCTGCACGTCGGTCGGCAACTGGAGATCGGGTTGCCGGCCCTCGAGATGCGCCAGGATTTTTTCCACCCAGCCTTGCATTCCGTTGCGGTCTCGGCGAATCTCCGCGCGGGGATATTCCTTCCGCAGCGCCGTTTCAAGCGGCGCGTCCTTTTCGCCGAGATAGAGCGCGCTGATTCCTCGGTCGGTGGCTCCCACCAGCAATCGCCCCAGCGGCGAGCCGGCGATGGTGTATCGAATTTCCATTCCGCTGCCGCCTTGGCGATACGTGGCGGGGGTCATGCCCAGATGGGAGGGCGCGCGTTCGTAGAGCCGGCTGCTCGATCCAAATCCTGCGTCGTAGAGTGCGGTGGTCACGTCGTCTCCCTTTTTCAGCCGAAGTTTCAGCAGTTTCATTCGTTTCGCGTCGGCGTATTGGCGCGGTGTAATGCCCATCACAGTCCGAAAAGCTCGCTGCAGTTGGTGCGGGCTCAGCCCTGCCGCGGCACTCAGCGAGCCTAGCTTGACGCTCGCGGTCTCCTGCGCGTCCGCACTGTCCGTCTGGATGCGCATTTCGATCTCACGGCAAACGCGCGCCACCGCCGCGGCTCGCGAATCGCGAGCATGAATCGAGCGCGGCCGGCAGCGCAGGCATTCGCGAAATCCATTCTGTTCGGCGGCCTCGGGCAGCGGGAAGAACGCCACCTGATTTCGGGCTGGCTTGCGCGAAGGACACGATGGCCGGCAATAAATTCCCGTCGAGTGCACTGCATAGACAAACACGCCGTCGGCCCTGCGGTCGCGGCCGAGCACAGCCGCCCAGCGCAGGTCGCCCTGCACTCCGCGGGGCGCAGCCGCACGTCGGGTCGACTCACGATGCCGGATCGTCCGGCTTTTATTTCTGGCCATGATCTGCGTCCTCCGGTACTGTTTCACCGGTCCAAAATAGCGGAAGCCCTTGCCAGCCGCTATCCGAATTGTGCGCCCAAACTGAGGCTGCGTAGAACGTGATTCGGCCGATTCGCGGTTGCTTGGTCCACGAAGCGCATATTCCAGGCCAGCCCGGCCTCCCAGCCTTTCAGTGTTACATCATACGGCACGCCGGGCTTTCGCCTGGTTGACGCCCTTTGGGGTCACGCGCATATTTGTCCAACCTGAAGTGGGGGGTCCACTCTCAGCAAGGCATTAGACTTGGGGGAAAATATGGGGGCTGCTCCGGAGCGCAAAGAGCGGCAGTTCGCGGCGTCGCCGCTGCGTGATTTTGAAATCCAGTCAACAGTTTCCGTATCAAACGGATTGAAACCGGGGCCGCGCCGTTTTGCGCGCGTTCCTACGCACGCTGTTGGCGTGGCCGAGGAGCGCCGCGGCAATCCGCGGGCGAAACTTGCGCTTCCTCTTCGCCTGACGCGCGTGGGCGACATGATCGAACCCGTTCCCGTCACTCTGGTTACCCGCAACATCAGCTCCAGCGGCATTTATTTTCTAGCGCCGCGCGAAATTGCCGCCGGCACTGCCATCGAACTCGAAGTAGCGCTGGTGGAGCGACCCTGCGGCATGGGCCGCGTACAGATGTGCACCGCCGCGCATATCGTCCGCGCCGAAGAAGTGGACGTGCCCGGCTGGCACGGGTATGCCGCCAGCTTCGATGACTTTGCTTTGCGCCGCGATGACGTGTTGCCGCAGCGTTACGTCGCTCACTGAAGCGCTCGCCTCTGATACGATTCCCGCATGGCGAATCCTCGGCACTTCTCCGCCCGCGCGGTGCTCTTCGATTGGGATGGCACGCTGCTCAATTCCTACCGCGCCGATTCGCGCGCCTATCTCATCATGTTTCGTAAGCTCGAGATTCAGTGGACTCTGGAGGACCTGGCTCGGCACTACTCCCCGAATTGGTTTCGCGTCTATCGCGCCGCGCGGCTGCACCATTCAAAATGGAAAAAAGCGGACAGGCTCTGGGGAGCGGCTTACCAGGCTCAAAGGCCGCCCTTGCTCGCCGGCGCGCGGCGCGCGATTGAATTGCTGCATGGCCGATTTGTGCTGGGCATTGTGACCAGCGGCAGCGGCCGACGCGTTCGACGGCAGCTCCGCGAGTTCGGCTTACGGCGCTATTTTTCCGCGATCGTCTGCCACGAGGACTCACCCACCAAAAAACCTCATCCCGCGCCGTTGCGTAAGGCCATGGCCCGCATCCACGCCCGCCCGGAAGATTGCGTCTATATCGGCGATACTGCGGAAGACATCGAAATGGCTCGCCGCGCGGGTGTGCGTCCCATCGGCGTTTTTGGGCCGTTTCCCACCGCCGCGCGCTTGCGAGCCGCGAAGCCGGACGCGTTGCTTCGCTCGGTTCGCGAGCTGCCGCGAATTCTGCGCCCTATGGATCACGACATCGGGCTCGTGAAATGAGTGAATTTTAGGTAACGATATTCTTGGCGGACCACCGATTCCATGGAACTCGCACGGCAAGCAGTTGCCGTTCCGAAAAGCGTAGTCGGCAACAGGTGCGATATGCCTTCTCCACTCAATCTGCGAGACACGATCCTGGATGCCTGGCAGACCAATAATCGGGTAACGGTTTTTCTGGTCGAGAATCTGCCCCCCAAACTATGGGAAGCCAGGGTTCCGGGAGCGCCGCGTCGCACCATCCGGATGATTGCGGGGCACATTCACAATGCCCGGTGTATGTGGATCAAGACGCTCGGCAAGGAGCACGGCTTCGCATTGCCACGGAGCGTTGATCGGTACAGGGTAAAGCCCAAGGATCTCATTCCAGCGCTGCGGCGCAGCAGCTTGGGGATTTTGAGCCTGCTAAAGTTTGGATGTGATCGAGGGGGCAGAATCCCCAGGTCGCGGTCTTATGTGTGGCGCAATCTTCCTCTCGACGTTGGTCACGTTTTGAGCTATTTCGTCGCGCACGAAGGTCATCACCGCGGACAGATTGTGATGCTCGCCCGCCAACTAGGGTATCGCCTGTCGCCGGAGGTCACTGGAGGCCTTTGGCAGTGGTCCAAGCGCGCCCGGGAAGTCTAGAACTATGGATTTGTTGACGCGCAACAATTCCTTTAACCGGAGCCGGGGGAGCGCGTTCTTTGGGTCCGTGGCCAGTCGACTGTGTGGTTGCCCTATTTTAGTTTGATTTTGGTGCAGCGTTTGAGGGCGCAACGGCGGGCGGGTTGGGGGGCGCTCCGGTCGCCTCCGGCGGCGCAACATCCGCGGAGTGCAACTTGAAATTCGTATCGTGGATCACCAGCTTCAGGCGCGTCTCCGTGTCGTCGGCATTGTCCACCACTTCTTCAGAACTGGTGTATGTTGGCAGCCAGTATTTTTCTTCAAAATTCTCGCGATATGTCTCGAACATTTTGAATGGCAGGCTGGCACCCTCGGTGTCAATATCGCTGACGAAATGGCCATAGGATTTGACGACGGCGAAATCCCGGTCATCGATCCAAACCACCCCGTCAAAAAATCGGCGCTTGCGGCTAAGCTGCTTGGGCTTCACCTGAAAAATCCAGGTATGCAGCTCGTCAAGTTTTTCGTCTCCCACGTACGTTAAGTTGTAGTTGGGCAGCTCGTCGGTGGTCAGCACGAAGAGAGGCATGCTCGCGATGGTGCGCAAGTCCTCAAGCGAAAGGTGAGTGGTGAGCAGAGTGGATTGCGGAACTCCATTTACGCGGAAGTAGCGCTGCCCATCCGGCTTGCTGTAAATCTCGCCGGACACGAGGAGCTTTCCGCCGGGATTGCCCGACTCGTCCACGCGAATCGTCTCGGTGAAATCGTAGGCCTGATATTGTTTCTTCATGATGTCTTCATTGGCCGCGAATTTCTGAATAATTTCGGCGGCTGGAATCGGCGGGGGTCCCGGATGGGGGATATTCGAGACCCGATGCACCTCGAATTTCGGCGGCGGCGCGAGAGGTCCGGGATCCTGCGCGCGAACCGCCAACGCCATGGCTAGAACAGCTCCGGTTACCAGAGCGATTCGCGCGCCGCGAAGCAAGTCCGGGCGAGCGAAACGATTCATCGGAATCTTCCGCGATTTGCGCGCGATTCTCATTTACGTTATATAGATGCCACCGGCCCGTTCGGCGTTTGATCGCACGATGCCTTGGCGCGGCTCACGGCGCCGGGATCGCTCGAATGCGTACGGTATAGTGTTGCGCGCCGGCGCCTGGCACCAGCGCCGGAAATTGCAAAGCCAGAAGCGCCGAGAATAGTTTCTGCTCGATTTTCAAGCTGGCGCACTCCGTCGTACATTCCCACTGCATTTCGATCGTCGGCTGGCCGCTCGATTCGATCTGGATGCGGGAAACGCCGGCGGGTACGTCAATCGTCTTTCCGCCCGCACTAAAGTCTTCGCAATGCGGCTCGGCCTGCGCTCCGCCCGCCGAAGCCTTCGCGCTATTTGCCACGCCGGCGCCGGCATCGCTCTGCGCGCCGACCGGCCAGCAAAAGCGGCTCCGTCGATCTCCCCCGCTAGCGGGAAAAGAATTTATAGCCACAAAAGATTGTGCGGGCGCACCGCTGGTCGAACTCCCGGCGCCGTTCGCCGGCTGCAGCGCGACGGCGTAGTCCGCTCGCAGAGTATTCCGGTCCTCGAACTGCACGGTCTTTTCGATCTGCGCTCCAGCCGGAAACACATCGGGCGCGTCGTAATGAAGCTGGATCGCCGGATTTGTCTTTTCGGATTCCCACTCGGCCACGTATGGCCTGTTGAAAAGCCCAAAGCGGCCACGCGCGCGCGCGGGATTTGTATCAGGCGGGTTCGGAGTGTACGAGAAATTGTCGCGTAGAAGTCCCATGCTTGTGGAAAGCACTCCTCCCGACAATTTATCCATCAGCGCGATCGCGCGGCCGCCCGACTCCGGAGATATCACCAATCGAAGTTGCGCGTTTTCGAGCACCCACTCGTCGGCGCCATCGCGGTCGAAATCGTAGCGGTAATGGTTCGTGCCATTCGGCGCGGGCTGGAGAAACGCAACGGGCAGGGTCCGGCGATCGTGGCCCAATTTCAGGATGATCGTGCCATGGAGAAGCCCGTCCAAATCTGGAGGCAAGGCCATGGCATCCGCTCCACCCGGGCGCAGCCGAATCTTCTCGATTTCCCCGTCTTGTGGCGCCACGTGATACGGCTCGCTCCCGCGCAGCGGCCCGTCCACCGACACATCCACATCCCTCTGGACTCCCTTGTTGGAGTTGAACACCGCAACAACCAAATCGGTGGGATGCTCCGGATCGAGAAGTATCAGTGGCGGGTAGGTGCGTAGAAACTGATTTTCGCTCACCGGCAGGCGGACCGAGTTCCACACCGAGAATGTGATATCCGTGGGAGAGGGTTTCGTCTGCTTGGCCACCTTCGGAACATGCGGCACGTAGGGTAGTTCGATTTTAAGCGTGCGCACGTAGCGAGGAGCGGCGCCGCGAGGAACGGTCACCTTCAAGTCGTTCATACCAGGCGACCACGCCGACTCGGGCTTGGAATCGTCAAGCGTGACATGCGCGGGCTGTTGCGCGAAATGAAAATAGACGTCGGCGCGCCTGGGAACGTAAAAGGACAGCTCCAGCATCTTGTCCTCACGATGCGCGTCCAGAAATTCTCCGCCGGAAACGTAGATTTTGTCCTGGCAGGACGGGTCTGCGGTTTCGTCGAAGCACAGCGCCACATCGAGCGGCAGCAAGAGAGATTCTCGCGGCGGTACCACGACGTGCAGAGGCACGTAGGAATCGGCCTTCGCTCGAGCGGATCGCGCCGGCGGGAGGATTTCAAGATTGGCGTCCGCGGCTTCGTCGGCCGAGAGATTGGTCACGCTCACGAATCCCATGCCGGCCGAACGCCCGCCGAGCTTTTCCGTGCCTTCGTTCGAGACGATTTCGCTGGCCAGCAATTCCGGAGGTGGCGCTCCGCTATCGGCAATCCGGACGCCGGGCAGCACGCCCGCCGCCTGCACCAACTGGCGCAATGCGTTGATCGAATA
>JBAVQT010000363.1:0-1751 GCA_049694295.1 Candidatus Acidiferrales bacterium | reverse complement strand
CCTTTAGGACCGGCTTCGTATAAGTTTTTTTTGATGATTGCTTTACAGGCCTATCCATCACGGGCCTCCGCCTTGTGGTTATACCCAATCTGCCGTGATAACTGCAACCAAAAGTTCAGACACGCCGGGCGAACGTCCGCCGCCGCTTTCGCCTCGTTGTTCGCTCCGATGAATTTTGGCACTGCCGCTCGATCTACAAATTCGTTCATTTCATCGCTCCATGGCAGCGAATCGAGCCCCGCGGTAGGATGCCGCTTCAGTTGCGCCGCCAGCGGATCGCGAGCCATCGGAGTCTTTGGTCTCGTCCGGATCGCTTCGGGTAGCCGTCCCTCCATAGCTTGCCGCAGCACATTCTTTTGGTAGAGCCACGGGTAGGGTGGCACCGCCAGTAGAAAATTGACGATCCGCAGATCGAGAAACGGGTATCGCACCTCCACGGCGCAGCGCGTCACACCCGCGTCGGCAAGCTCGAAAAATCGCGTCCATTGCGGCAACAACATGGACGCATGCGCCGTCGGCAAGATCGGATGTGCCGGGTCTTCCGGCTTCCTAGGCGCGGCACCCGCTTTGCCGAGCTCTATCGTTCGCCAGCGCTCCTCTAAATTCAACCGTCCCGCGAACCCCGGCGCAATCCAGCGCGGAAATTCCACTTCGTATGGATCGCGTCTGAAAAAAGCACCGGCGCGCCGGCGAATCCCCGGCCAATAGGAGGGTCGCTGTCGGACGTAACGCGGCACCTCCGTCAAAAATCGCCCCAGCTCCCCGTGCCGCAGCAAATCCGTCGCATAGGGCCCGATCTGGAAATGCATTAAATTGTCGCTGCCCTCGCCGTCCAGCACCACGCGCGAATGCGCGGCGATGGTCTGAAACTCCGCCAACACCCCTGCGAACAACGGATCATTGACCGGCTCGGGCCAGCGCGACCCTGCCTCGTCCCATCGCTCGAACAATCCAATGTCATCCAGGGCCAGTCGCTGTTGCGGAATTCCCAGATGCGCCGCGGTCTGCTGGGCCAGTGGTCCTTCCTCGTCGGGGACCAATGTCTGATAGATGATCGTATACGCTCGAAGATGCGCCGCGCCCGCGGAGGTAGCCGAAAGATCCCGCGCCGTCGCCGCGATCGCTCCGGAGTCCAATCCGCCGCTCAGCAAGATTCCGCAGCGCTCGGTTCGCAGCCGGTCCGCCACCGCCGCATGCAGCAGCAGTTGAAAATGCTCCACGTAGTCACGTGGATTCTTGTAACGCAGCCGGCCATTCACCGGCGCTGTCCAGTAGCGTTCCAGCCGCTCTCCCTCGCGCGAAACCGTTAGCGTATGCGCCGCGGGAAGCCGTCGAATATCGCGAAAGGTCGTGGTGGCGGGATTGTAATTCTGTCCGAAGAGGAGGAAATCGCCGATCGCCGCGTCGTCCAGCGCCGAGGACACGCCCGGAAATCCGCGCAGGCAATTCAGCGTGTTGCTGAAAAGAAATCGCTGCTCCAGCTCCGTGTAATAAAACAATCTGACGCCGAAGCGATCGCGCGCGCAAAAAAGAATTTTCTCCTTCGCGTCCCACACCGCGAACGCGAAATCCCCACGCAGGTGCTGCACGCATTCGCGTCCCCACGCCGCGTACGCCTCCAAAATCAACCTCGAGTCCGGCGCGTGCCGATCCACCGCGCGATCTTTCAGCGCCAGCCGCGCCAGCAGTTCGGCGCGCGCATCCAGCCGAGCATCTGCCGTCATCCAGTAGCGTCCCTCCAACTCCGCCGG
>JBAVQT010000362.1:0-5462 GCA_049694295.1 Candidatus Acidiferrales bacterium | reverse complement strand
GGCGGGAGGTTTCGGCGGGTGGCGGCGTGCTGCGGACATTCGCTGGCGGGCCTGAAAGTCTAATGCAGGGAGATATCGCCCGAGATCGTACCGATTTCCACGCGCGCGGCGCCGTCACCGATTCGGGCGCGCAATTCGTGCTTCGCGGAGGTGCCCTCCATCACGATGGGAATCGCGGCGTCGATGTCACCATCTCCGCTGCTGTGGGCGTAGAGACGGAAACTGGCTGAGGAAGAAACATTGAGGGTCACGTCGCCGGAGGTGGTGTGGAAATCCCAGAAGTGGCTGGCGCTGGGACTGCCAGTAATGGTGACGTTGCCTGAGGAGGTGCGCACGCGAAGATCGGCGGCGGCTATTTCGACGACCACGTCTCCGCTAGAGGTTTGGACGTCAAGGTCGTCGCCGGCATGATCGGCATGCACATCGCCCGATCCGGTGCGAATGCGAGTCTCGCCTTTCACTTTTGATGCGGTGGCATCGCCCGAACCGGAAGCGATTTCGGCGCGGCCCTGGATGTTTGCGAATTGAACGGCGCCGGAACCGGAGGTGGCGCGGACATCGCCGGCGACATTGGATGCGGAGATGTCGCCGGAACCGGAAACGAAGTCCACGGGGCCCTGGACGCCATCAATGGTGACGTCGCCGGAGCCGGTGAGACCGTGAATTTCGGTATGGGGCGGGACGACGATAGTGAAGTCCACGTCATAGTTGCCCGACGCCGCGCCGCCGACGCGGATAGTGTTGCCCTGCACGATGATTGGCGGGCTGGCCTCCGCTGCGCGCACGCGCTGCTGCGCCTCCTGCTCGTTTCGCTCGTGGACATTTATTTCGCCGCTGACAGCGACTTCTCCGGGATTGCCGGCGGTGATGCGGGCATCGCCGCTGCCGGTGGTCAACTCAAGACGGACGGGGCCGCTGACCGTGAAATTCTTCGAGAAGCTGCCGGTGGCTTCGGAAGTGCGGCCGCATCCGGCGAGCGGGGCCGCGGCAATCGCCGCGAGTGCAGCGAAGGCGCCGAAAGCAAAAAAGCGTTTTGTTTTTTGCGCGCCTGTCATGTTGGTGGACGCCGCCGGTTCGAACCTGGTGGCGAGCAGGCGCGGGGAGCAACCTCGCCGGCTCTTCCTATCAGACTGATACGAAAAAATGCAACGGGAGGTTCCCGCGAGAGTGGAGCGAGCTGGAGGCAATTGGGACGCCGGAGTATGCGGCCTCACTCGTTTTTCTTTTTGAGCAGGGAATTGAGCGAGCCCTGGCGGTAACCAGCAGGATCGATCTCCGCCGCGGCGAAGCCGGCATCCTTTACGCGATCGGCGATCTGCCGGGCGATAGCCGGCTCGAGGGCACGGGCCAGTTCATTGAGGGCAATCTCAACGCTAGCCACAGAAGCGTGGGCACGGACGCGCACCTGGCGAAATTCCATGGCGCGCAGAGCGGATTCGGCGCGCTCGATGCGGGCGAGAATTTCGGGAGTGACCTGGGTGCCGTAGGGCACGCGCGACGAGAGGCAAGCGGAAGCGGGGCGGTCCCAGGTGGGCAGGGCGGCGCGGTGCGAAAGGGCGCGGATCTCGGCTTTGGTGAGGCGAGCGTCGAGAAGCGGGGCGAGGACGCGATGTTCGTGGGCGGCTCGGTGACCGGGGCGAAAATCGTGGGTGTCGTCGGCATTGATGCCGTAAGCGATGGCGGAAAAACCGCGCCGGGCGGCGAGCGCCGAGAGGCGCGAGAAAAGCTCGTTCTTGCAGTGGTAGCAGCGGTCGGCATTGTTGGCGAGATAGAGCGGATTCTCGAATTCGCGGGTTTCGATGAACTCATGGCGGACACCGGCGACGCGGACGAAGGCGTCGGCCTGTTCCCGATCGTGCTGCGAATAGCTGGCTGAAAGCGCGGTGACAGCCAGAGCGCGCTGGCCCAGCGCGGCGTGAGCGGCCCAAGCTAGATACGCGGAATCCGCGCCGCCGGAAAAAGCGACCAGCAGCGAGCGGAGCCCGCGAAGAGATTCGAGCAGGCGAGACTGCTTTTCGCTGGCGACGGAATCGTCAATCGCAATGGCCGCAGGCGCCTGGGAAGCCAGCGCTGCCGCGCCGATGAAATTAGAAATCGTAACCATGAAGTTCGAGTATAGCTCACTTGCGACTACTGAAAATCGATCATCACGTTGACGATGGCGTGCTCTGCGTCACGGTCCAGGAAGCGTCCAATCTTTTCGTAGTGCGCGGGATAGCCGGCGAAGGCCTGGCGGATACCCTGAGTGAGGAAGTCCTGGTAGACGCCGTCATCAAAGACGACACCGGTGGGAATTTTCCACGCGGCGCGAATCCTGCGCTCGCCTTCGATGGAAAGCCCGGTGAGGACGAGATTGCCCATGTGATATTGCGGGCCCTCCTGGATGGTGACTTGGAAGGTGACGCGGCCAGTGTGGGGATCAAATTGCGGGCGCGCGACTTGGGTTTCGTCAATGAAGCCGGCGTTCGCGTAAATTTGTTGGACGCGCTGCCAGAGAGCTTCGAGGCGGTTGCCGTCGGCAGGCTCGCCGGGCTTGAAGTCAACCAATGCGTCGAGTTGCTGGGATAGGATCGAGTGATTGCCGATCCACGTTACGCCGCTCCAGGTAGAGGCGGGGCCACGGTCGATGGCGATTAGAGCTATGACGGAATCCGGGACGGGCTGGGAGGGGCTGGACGCGAACCGCGCGGTGGGCGGCCCGAACTTCACGCCGAGGAATGCGTGCGCCAGGTACACGGGACGCACCTGCTCGTTTTCGAAGAGGATCATGCGGCTGCGCGAATAGGGTTTGCCGATTATATCCGCGAGGCGCTGCTGAATGTTGGGATCGTTCTTCGCGAGGTCGTCGCCAAATTCGACGGACTTTACGAGCAGATCAGCGCCTTCGACGCGAAAGAGGATCACGCGCTCGCCGGTGGAAGCGGATTGCGCCGCTTCGTGCGAGACCTGTTGATGGACGCCACGCGCGTCGAGCAATTTTTCGAGACCGGCGGAGATGGCATCGAGAGCGGCGCCCTGCAGCGGGGCGGTGCCGTCGAAAAGCACCCCGGCCTTCTTGAGGCCGTCGGTCAATTCGGCATCGGACATCCAAATAAAATTGTCGAATTCGACGGGGACGGTGGGGCCATCGGTTACCTGATATTCGACGATCACGCCCCGGGGGCCGCTCGAAAATTTGTATTGGACGGTGGCGAACAGGCCGAGCTTGGCGAGGCGGTCGGCGCCCGCCTGCAGATCCTGGCGTGAGACGGCCGAACCGATGCGCAATCCCGCGGACGGAGCGATTTCCTCGGAGGCGAACCGCTTGGAACCTGTCACCTGGACTTCGCCCAAGGTCGCGCTGTCGCCGCTCGCGGTTTGCAGGAGTGTGTTTGCGCGCACATGGACAGGTGCAGCCGCCAGCAAGGCGAAGAGCGGGAAAAGTAAGGAGGGACGAAGAACGCGCGGACGGCGAAGACGAGACGCTTGCATGCGCCGATTCTAAGGCAACGCGGGCAAAATCGGAATCGAACTATTCGACGGTAACGGATTTGGCGAGGTTGCGGGGCTGGTCCACGTCGCAGCCACGGCGAACGGCAATGTGGTAAGCGAGCAACTGCAGGGGAACGATTTCTAGAATGGGCGCGAGAAGGTCGGGCGCGGAGGGAATTTCGACGACGTGGTCGGCTGTCTCGCGGACGACGCGGTCGCGCTCGCTGACGATGGCGATGACGATGCCGTCGCGAGCTTTTACTTCCTGGAGATTCGAGGCGGTCTTTTCGTAGCGGGTCATGGATTCGGGATCTTTTTCGTCGCGGGTGGCGATCACGACGACGGGAAGATTTTCGTCGATCAGGGCGTTGGGTCCATGCTTCATTTCGCCGGCGGGATATCCTTCGGCATGGATATAGGAAATTTCCTTGAGTTTGAGAGCGCCTTCGAGAGCGATGGGATAATGAATGCCGCGGCCGAGATAGAGAAAATCGGTGTGGCGGAAAAATTGGCGTGCGAGTTCCTCGATGGCCGCATCGCGCTGCAGGATGGTTTCAATCTTATGCGGCACGCGGGTGAGTTCCTGCATCAGCGTTTGCGCGGCGGCGGGAGTGATTTTGCCGCGGACCTGCGCGAGGTAGAGAGCGGTGAGAACCAGAGCGGTCAATTGTCCGGTGAAGGCCTTGGTGGAAGCTACGCCGATTTCCGGGCCCGCATGGGTGTAGATGGTGCCGTTGGATTCGCGGGTGAGCATCGAACCTTCGACGTTGCAAATGCCCAGGATCTTGGCGCCTTTTTGTTTGGACTCGCGCAGCGCGGCGAGGGTGTCAGCCGTCTCGCCGGATTGACTGATGCCAATGACCAGCGTTTTTTCGCGGATGATGGGATCGCGGTAGCGGAATTCGCTGCCGTAGTCGACTTCCACGGGAATCTGCGCCAGGCGCTCGATCATGAATTTTCCGGCGAGGGCGGCGTGCCAACTGGTGCCGCAGGCCACGATTTTCACTTCGCGGAAATTGCGGAATTCGTCCTCGCCGATGTCCATGGCGTCGAGAAAGACTTTGCCGGTGTCCTGCGAAATCCGTCCGAGCAGGGTGTCGCGCACGGCGCGGGGCTGCTCGAAAATTTCCTTCTGCATGAAATGTTTGAAGCCGCCCTTTTCGGCCATGATGGGGTCCCAGGTGATGTGCTGGGCCTTATGGGTGAGCGCGCGGCTTTCAAAGTCGATGAGGCGAACGCCCTGCGGGGTGAGGATGGCGATCTCGCCGTCGCCGAGGAAGAAAACACTGCGAGTGTGCTGCAGCAGGGCCGGGATATCGCTGGCCACGAACGATTCGTTTTCGCCGAGTCCGATTACGATGGGCGGACCCATGCGGGCGGCGATGATTTTCCGAGGGTCGCGCGAGGAGATGGCGACCAGCGCGTAGGCGCCGGTCATGGCCTTTACGGCCAGACGCACGGCTTCTTCGAGCGGCGCGCTTTTCGAATATTTCTCGAGCAGGTGGGCGATGATTTCGGTGTCGGTCTCGGTGAGGAAGGTGTGGCCTTCCTTGATGAGCTGGTGCTTCAGTTCGAGGTAATTTTCGATGATGCCGTTGTGCACGACGACGATTTCGCCGGTGCAATCGCGGTGCGGGTGGGCATTTTCCTCGGTAGGGCGGCCGTGGGTGGCCCAGCGAGTGTGGCCCACGCCGTAGGAACCCTCGAGCGGAGTCTGGCGAATGGATTCTTCAAGATTTCGCAGCTTGCCGGGCGCGCGGCGGATTTCCATCTGGCCGTCGGTGCGCACCACTGCGATGCCCGCGGAATCATATCCGCGATATTCGAGCTTCTTCAGGCCCTCGAGAATGAGTGGCACCACGGGCTTCGATCCGATGTAACCAACGATTCCGCACACAGCGATTCGCTCCGGATGGCCGCCCAGACTCCTACGCCGCGGCGGCTAAGTTTCAATCAGAGTAGCACACCGGCCTCGCGTGCCAGGTTTGACG
>JBAVQT010000361.1:0-1755 GCA_049694295.1 Candidatus Acidiferrales bacterium | reverse complement strand
GGCCGCGGATTCGGGCGCGAGTTCGGGCTTCCTGGATTCGGCACAGGCTGAATCGTCGGACCGCCCGGCGCGGGACGGCCGCCAGGATTCGGCCGAGTGCCGGGAGCGTTGGGATTTCCGGGAGTCGGGCGCGTGCCGGGATTATTCGGTTGAGGCACGGGCTGAATCGAGGGATTGCCCGGTGTTGGCCGCGTATTCGGATTTCCAGGAGACGGTCGGGTACCCGGCCTGCCCGGATTCGGCGCTGGCTGGATTGTCGGCTGGCCTGGCGTCGGACGGCTGCCAGGACCATTGGGTCTCCCAGGCTGCGGAGATGGACGAACGCCCGGTTTTCCGGGAGTCGGGCGCGTGCCGGGGCGAGGCCGCGGCGTCGGGCCACCAACCCGGTCGGCCACCCGGCGATTGGGATATGGCACGCCCGCGCGATGATTGGGATTGTGAGCCCACGGGGTGCGCCCATTTCGAATGACGCCGTGAGGCGGGCGATAATTATTCCGGATATAAAAATTATTATTGATCACGATATTGCGGCTGTGCCAGCCGCAACCCCATCCCCAGCCGCCCCAGCCTCCCCAATGAACGAAGTAACGGGATACCGGCACGTAAATAAAAAATCCACCGCCCCCTACCCAGACAACCGCGCCTCGCGGACGCGGCGGATACCAAAACGACGGCCAGGGGTGATACCGGGGAGGTCCCCAGATTACGACCGGATTGTAGACCGGAACGTAGACCACTTCGGGTTGCGCCGGCTGAATGATGATCACGGTCTTGCCGGAATCGCTGGAGCGCTCCACGGTCTGCTCGGAATTGGAGGCCAGGTTACCCGATGCGGCGGCGCTCGATCGCTGGCGCTGGATCGCGTCCATCACATCCTGCTCTTGCGCGAGAAAAGCGTTGCCCAGATCCGTGGTCCACGCCAGGTTGCGGTCCATCATGTCCAGCACGGACGGAAAAACCACCAGCGCCTGGACGCTGGGATCCCAGGACTGGTTGCGGGCGGCGTCGGTGAGAGCCGTGTCTTGCAGGCCGGAATTGGATTGCAGCCAGCGATTGGCCTGGACCACTTCGAGGGGATATGTCGACGCCGCGAGGATTTGCGCGATCAGCGGATCGGAATAGAGCGCGATGGGCGTTACCAGGTCGTCGAGCTGATCGGAGGCCAGAAGCGGAGTGTCGGAAACTTGCTGGTCATCTTGCGACTGTGAATCGTATTGTGGCTGCGAATCATTTTGACGCGCGCCCGCGAAGGCCGGAGGAGCCGCCGGAATCATGGCCAGGGCGCAGAGTAACGTGATGGCGCGGCACGGAAAGCGGAGAGATGTCGAAACCTGGCTCGAAGGCAGCGGCATTCGCGAAGAAAGGATCATGGAGCCTGCTCTCTCGGTCGGCGCCGCCGGCAATGTCGCGGGAGAAGCCCATGGACGATCGAGCAAGTTGCCCCCCTGGCCGGAACAATGCAGGCGGTAGTGTGGAATTGCGGGGAGGCCGATGTCAATTTGAATTTGCGAAAACTGGGGGCGGCAACGAGAATAGGGAAAGGAACGAAAGCGCGCAGACTTTGCCGCTGACTCAATGGCAGCATCCGAATTCAAGCGATGGATTCGAGGCATGAACTTTCTTTCGCGGAATTCAGGAAAAACCGCCGCTGAAGGACGACGGGCACGCGAGATGCTTCGTGGCCCGCCGTTTTACGCCGCCGCACTGTGCAAAATCGCACACTCCCTCGAAAATCTTTCCGTATCGTCGGCATGC
>JBAVQT010000360.1:0-2437 GCA_049694295.1 Candidatus Acidiferrales bacterium | reverse complement strand
CGGCCTCGAGCAGGCCGTCTCCGTCCGCACGCTGGGATTCAAGGACTACGGCCGCTCGAAAGAGACGATGGCCGCGCTGACCCGCGCGATGCTGCACAAGTTCACCACGCGAATCCGGCACCGCGCGGCGGGATATGAAAAAGTCGTCGAGCGCGAGGTGGACCCTTACCGGCTGTGGTACGTGAACGGCGGAATTTACGTGGTGGGGCACGATCACCGGAGCGGCGAAATACGCACGTTTGCCGTGGAACGAATCTCCGCCGCCAAAGCGACCAACAGACGATTCGACATTCCCGCCGATTTCGATTTCGAGCTATTCACACAAAATGCTTTTGGCGTGATCTACGGCGAGCCGCGGGAAGCGAAAATTCATTTCTCACGCGGCCAGGCGCCCTACATCGCCGAGCGCACCAGGCATTCCAGCCAGAAAATCGAAACGCTGGCCGACGGAAGCCTCGAGCTGACGCTGCAGGTGGCGAACCTCTGGGAAGTGAAGCGCTGGCTGATCGGCTACGGCGCGGACGCGCGAGTCCTGGAGCCGGAGGGTTTACGGAAGGAGATCGAAGAGGAATGCGCCAAGCTGCTGCGAACGGGGAAATCGGGGAACGGGAGTGGCCGGGCGCGCGTTCGATCGCGGCGGATGCGAAAGATCTGAGACGGCGCGCGAAAAATTTAGTGGGCGGCGGGCTCGGCGGCGGGGTGCATGCCGTGCTGGGGGACTTCGTGAACGCCGCGGGCGGGCGGTTCCTGATGGAAGCGGAAGAGTTGATTGAGGGGGCCGGCGCCCTTGCCGATGGGGTAGGACTTTTCGATGGCTTTGGTGACGTAGACTTTTGCGAGGATGACGGCTTCGCGGAGCTGCAGGCCGGAAGCGAGCTGCGCGGCGATGGCGGAGGAGAAGGTGCAGCCGGAGCCGTGGGTGTTGGGACTTTTGACGTGATCGCCGCCGAACGATTCGACTTCCGCTGCGCCGGACTCGTAAAAAACGTCGATGGGTTTATCGAGATGGCCACCGGTGACGACGACGGCGCGCGCGCCCATTTCGACCAGCTTGCGGGCGGCGGCTTTCATGGCGGCGAGGTCTTTCACTTCCAGGCCGGTGAGGAATTCGGCTTCGGGCATGTTGGGAGTGATTACGCTGACGCGCTTGAGCAATTCATCGCGAACGAATTTCAGGCCGGAGGTGTCGAGCAGCTCGGCATCGCCCGCGGTGGGACGGAAAACGGGATCGAGAACCACGTTGGGCAGCTGGTGCTTATCGAGAAATTCGGTGATGGCGGAAGCGTTGGCACGATTGGCGAGCATGCCGATCTTAACGCCGGCGATGACGACGTCATCGGCGAGTACGTCGAGCTGCGCGCGAAGCTGCGCGGCGGGCGTGGGATGCACGGAGACGACGCCCTGCGAGGATTGCACGGTGAGGGCGGTGACGGCGGCGATGCCGTAACAATTGTGCGCGGCGAAAGTTTTCAAGTCCGCACCGACACCCGCGCCGCAGGAGGGATCGAAGCCGGCGATGGTGAGCAGAATTGGTGGGACGGGTTGAATGTGGATGTTCAAGTGTGAGCGCCCTCCGCGCGAGGCCTCTCGAGACGACGAAGCCGACCACGCCTGAGCTTCGGCGGGCCGGCAAAGAAAAATGTACGCGCGTTATTGCACTGGGCGCAAGAATTTTCTTTGGTGAGGCAAAAAAAATGCGGGCGACGGCGGGGAGATTTGAAATTTCAGATTGGAGATTTCGGAGAAAGCGACGGCAAGGGCGACGGATGGGACAACGACAAGGGCAAAGTCAGAAGCAAAAGCCAAAGCTCGCTCGGGTGAAACGCGCGAGCGGTATGCGCTGTGGCTCGTGAAACTTTTTGTCGCGATTGAAACCGCGGCCTGCAAGGAAATGACGCAAAACACCGAGGGCAGCAGCCGGCGAGACGCCGGCGCTGCGGAAACGCCGAATGCGGCGATCATGACAACAAAAACACCAAAACAACGGCGAAGCTCGCTCAGGTGTGGCGCGCGAGAGGAAGGCGCTAACACGCCGTCTTTTTCCCAGCGCTTACGCGCTGGGAAAACTTCTGGCACGTCCCGCACGATCATCCGGGATACAGACGACGCACCTCTGGCGCTGGGGCTCAAGCGGAGCAGCCCCGGCCACCATGAGCGCGCATTTCAGATTTTGGATGGCTTTGTTGACATCCTGAGCATCCTGTGAATTTCGGGCACCCCGAACACAACTGGGCGAACGGGACAAGATCGAAGAGTTGCGACGAAGACAGCGGCAACAGCGAAGGAGATCGCGGCGTTAAGGCCATCCACTGGCAGTCTGAGACATGGCCGCGCGATCAGCCGACACACGGCCGGCAGGAGCATGGCGACACGCGCGGTTACTTTGCGGTTAGGGGAAGAGGCCGCGGACCAGGGTGGCGTCGGCTACGCGGCCTAC
>JBAVQT010000359.1:0-4794 GCA_049694295.1 Candidatus Acidiferrales bacterium | reverse complement strand
TTGGATCGCAGCGCTTCCGCGCGACAAAAACCAGGCTTTTGAAAGAGTGATCAGACGTTGGGAGCTCGTCTACGCCATGATGAGCGTGTCGCTGGATGACGCTCTCTCACTCCGCGCGCGTGGAAGTCTGGTGTACGCTCGCCAGCAAGTTTCGGTAACGGCGGATCTTTTCGCTCGCCTGACCTCCATTTTGATCACGGCCTGCGATGCGCTCCAACATCAAGGGCGACACATGGCAGACCTGCCGGTGGTCGAGCCGCTCAACGGCGAGTTTTTTCGCGGGCCCACGGCCCAGACCGCCGCTTCATGGAGCGGGCTGCTGCACCATGTGCTGCTCGGCGAGCGCTCGCGCTTTTTCCAGAAAGTTCGCATTCTCGCCGATACGCTCGGGCAGCTCGGCCGGGAGTTTCAGGACTGCGCCGGAGACATCGCCGACGGCACCTCAGTTGAGCCGGGAGCCTGTTGGAATCGGCTGGAATGCTTGCATTACGATTTCAACACCTGCCTGCGGGAATCCGAAGTGATGCTGAAGTGTTTCATCAGGGCGCTGCCGGGGGAAAGATTGGAAGGGTTTTCGGCGGCGCTTGATTCGGTCCCGGCACCCCAGCCCCTGCGCGTTGGGCCCAGCGTCTCGCGCGCTCCCGCCTGAAAAATTCCGTTTCAGTCCCGATGCGGGTTAGTGCCAACCTGCGCGCCAGGAGAGCCGTGCTCCGATGCGGTGACTGGACGCGCGACGCGAATCCGCGCAGAATGAGGGCGACCGAAAGCGTTCAGCGCGCGTCTAACGCGCATGCACTCGACCGGTACGCGGTGGCCCACCCATCCGCGAGGGGGATCGTTGCATGTCGGGCAACATTAGGACAACTCTACAGACAGCCAGCGCATCGCACCTTGAGATGCGTCCCAACGGGTAGCGTGGCCCGAGTGAGACGAATCGAAACTGGGGAAATGCCGGAAGCCGAGGCTATCCGGCGGGCGCAGCAAGGCGACGCGGCGGCGTTTGAGCGGCTCTATCGGCTACATAGCCGCCGGGTTTACTCGCTGTGTTTGCGAATGGTCAGCAATCCGGCGGAGGCTGAGGATCTCACGCAAGAAGCGTTCCTCCAGCTCTTCCGCAAGATTGCAACGTTTCGGGGTGAGTCGGCGTTCTCGACGTGGCTGCACCGTCTTTCGGTGAATGTCGTGCTGATGCGGCTGCGGAGGAAGACTGCCGCGGTAACTTCACTCGAGGAAGTAACCGAGCCGGACGAAGAGTCAGGCGGCCCAAGGCGCGATTTCGGCGGCCCGGATCTGCGATTGACCGGTTCCATCGATCGCGTGAATCTGCAGCGGGCCGTGGAACAGCTGCCGCCCGGCTATAAATCGGTGTTCGTGCTGCATGACGTGCAGGGCTACGAACACAATGAAATCGCGGAAATCATGAACTGCTCGATCGGGAACTCGAAATCGCAATTGCACAAAGCGCGAATGAGGCTTCGCGAGCTGCTGCACGAAGTGCTGCGTGATAAAGCGCGAGCCGACCGCAAGGCAGCGGCCGGAGATTCCGGCGGCGAGGGATAAGATGACCACCAATCCTTGCGATGATTTCCTGAATCAACTTGACGCCTGGCTCGCGGGCGATCGCTCTGCAAACGCTGAAGCCCACGTGGGAGGCTGCGCCAATTGCCGCGCCCTCTCGAGCGACATGGCTCGAATCGAGGCCGCCGCACGCGATTGGGCCGCGGAAGAGTCTGATCCTCCGGCGCGAGTCTGGGCGGCCTTACGCGCACAGCTCGAAGAAGAGGGCGTCATTCGCGCCCGACATAGCGGCTGGAAATCCTGGGTTGGTAGCTGGATGCCGGCCGTGCCGCGGCCGGTGATGGCGGGTGCTTACCTGGCGGCGCTGGTGGCTATCGCGTTTGGCCTGAGCGGGCCGATTCGCGCCCACCATAATCAGGAACTGTGGATGCAAACGGCCCAAAACACGGAAGCTCCCCTGGATGCCCAATTAAATTCGGCGGAGCAGGCAACGATGCTGTCGTTTCCGAAATCCAACTCCGTTGTGAATGCTTCCTTGCATCAGAGTATGAACATCGTTGACAACAACATTGCGCTGTGTGAAAAAAGTGTCCGGGAAGAGCCGGAAAACGAATTGGCGCGCGAATATCTTTACGATGCGTATCAGCAGAAGGCAGACCTGCTCGCCGAAATGAGCGAGCGCGGGGAGTAACTCCGATGAGTACCGTCTCTTCATTGTTCCCGGCGCGCTGGAATTGGGTGGCCACCGGAGCGTTGCTGCCAGGTTTTCTGCTGCTAGGCGCGTTGCCCGCCTACGCTCATCACCTCGAGAAGCACTTCAAAGTGGATGCGCAGCCGTTGATCACCATCAACAATCCGAACGGGAAGATCGTCGTCCGCGCATGGACCAAACAGGAAGTTATGGTCTCCGCCGATCACGCCAGCGATGGAGTGGAGGTGGATGCCCAGCAAACCGGCAACCGCATCGATCTTCTCACGCACCAGCTCTCCGACACCGTCTCTCCCGAAGATATGCAGGCCGATTTCACACTCAATGTTCCCGAAGACGCGGAGCTGCAGATTCGCAACGACGCCGGCGAGGTTAACGTCACCAATGTGTTGGGCGATATGAACGTCGAAACGGTGGCGGCGGGCGTGGACCTGGAAGACGCGGCGGGCTATCTGACGGTGAAAACAGTCGGCGGCTCGTTTGAGTGCCTGCGATGCGCCGGGAGCGTGGAGGCTTCCTCGATCAGCGGCACGTTCCGCTTGCTCGACCTGCGCAGTTACCACGTGCGCGCGCAAACCTCCAGCGGCAACATTCTTTTCACCGGCGAGTTCCTTCCCAACGGCGATTACAAACTCAAGAATTACAGCGGAACGATCGAAGTCCGGTTCAAGCCGGGAGATTCCTTCGATCTGAGCGCAACTTCGCTTAAGGGCAAGGTCAACAACCAGGCCATCCTGACCCCTCCCGATCACCAGCAGCATTTTATGTCGCGTTTCGGCAACAGCCTGTTCGGAACATTCAATGCCGGTCGCGCCAAGGTCGAGCTCTCCTCCTTCAATGGTACAATCAACATCCTGAAGCATGATTGATTGCGCCATTCCGCAAATAAAATCCGCGAACTGCGATAGCGGCCTCCGGCGCGCGCGCGGCCTGCTATGAATTCGGATCCTCGCGTCCGCCGGCTCGTTTGCCTCACCGGCTTCATGGGCACCGGAAAATCCACCACCGCGCGACTTTTAGCGCGGCAAATCGGGTGGGAGCATATCGATCTCGACCGCCGCATCGTCGAGGCCGCTGGCATGTCCATCCCTGAGATTTTCGCGCGCCGCGGCGAGCCGGCCTTTCGCCAGATCGAGCATGAACAGCTGGCGCGCGTGACCGGCGAAACCATGGAAACGCAGAAACGCCGCGTGCTCTCGCTAGGCGGCGGCACCATAACCCAGCCGCAAAATGTGGAACTCCTGCGGCAAAACGGGGCAGTGTTGATCTGGCTGGATTGCCCGGTCGAGGAACTTCTCCGCCGCTGCGCGCACATCACGGATCGCCCGCTCTTCCGGGACGAAGCGAGTTTCCGCGAACTGTATGCCGAGCGAAAAACCGCCTATCAGATTTCCGACCATCGGGTGGACAGCAATCTCGAACCGCTTCGCGTGGTGGAGCAGATATTGGCTCTGGGAATTTTTCCAAAGGTGACCGCATGAGACTCCGATTTGAAAGAGCTTTCAGGGCGCATTATCTTGCAGTGTTGGTTACCGCGGCTCTGGCTCTGGCAGGCGCGATAGGAATTTCGCGCTCGGTAGCGGCGTCCTCGAGTTCGTCCAGCGTATTCAGCTCCGACCACGGCAAATTCCGCATTCTGGTGAGCGGCCAGGAAGTGGGCAAGGAGGAATTCAATTTCGAGCCAGGTGGCGGCGGATGGGTGCTCCGCAGCACCTCCACGATTCAATCGGCGCAGGGTGAAATGCACGTGTCCGGCACACTGCAACTCCACGAAGACGGCACTCCCGCGCACTACGAGTGGGAAACTCAGGGCGCGAAGAAGGCTTCCTCGACGATTGAATTCAGCGGAGCGTCGGCGACCGTGCAGCTACATATCGAGGGGGCGCGTCCCTTCACACAGCAGTTCACGTTTAATTCGCCGCGCGTCATCGTGCTCGACAACAATCTTTACGCTCAATATTCGGTCCTTGCGCGTCTGTACGACTGGGATAAGAAAGGCTCGCAGACCTTCGCGGTGATCGTCCCTCAGGAGATGACGCCGGGCACGGTCACGGTTGTTTCCGTGGGCAAACAGGATACTGGCGGAAAAAAGCTCGACGAGCTCGTGGTGAAAACGGAAGACCTGGAACTCGACCTCTACCTCGATGGCCCGAAGCTGGTGCGCATCGTAGTACCCAGCTCGAACGCGGAAATCGTCCGCGAATAATCGCGCGGCCCGATGCCGGCTTCAGACCGCTGCAAACATTTCAAAAATCGCGTTCGATTAAACGCCGGGCCGCTGCACCACCAAGCGAACCGCGCCGTTTACCGTGCGGACGGAAATATTGCCGCCGCCAATGCCCAACTTCGCATGCACCGTGTTGGGCGCATCGTCGGGAACTGCCGGCGTCACCGGCAGATCGGATGTCAAATCTCCATTCATGCTCAGGACCTTGAGATTTGCGCGCGCGTCGGACGGAAGACCAAGCACCACGGAACCGTTAACGGTTTCAATGTTCATCGGCCCACCGTCGAGCAAACGCCGGAGTTCCAGGCGCAAATCGCCATTCGTGGTCCTGGCATTGAAG
>JBAVQT010000358.1:0-4806 GCA_049694295.1 Candidatus Acidiferrales bacterium | reverse complement strand
CTGCCGCAGCGGGGCCGGTGACTTCGTAGGGACCGCCGGCGCGCGCGTAAGGTTCGGTGAGAGAGAATCCGACAGCCAGCGCAGCGAGTAACAAGAACACGAGCGTCGCGCAGCGATAACGAAATTTTTTCTGCACGCGCATTCAGTCTTGCTCCGCGAAATTTCGGATCAATGCCTCAAGATCGTCCAGCTTGAGGGGTCCCGTAGGCGGCGCAGCAAGAATTCCGGCGAGTCGCGGCGAAACCGTGGCGGGTCTCGCGCTCGCAGAGCCGGCGACTCCGCGAAAGAGCCCCGCGTTGCCGAATCCATTTGCGGCGACAAGTTCGCCCTTGGCATTGCGTCCGATGTGGAAGACTCCCTGCGAAAGGCCGGCAGGACTGGTGAGACCCAACTGGGTGACGGGGTTGAGAAGCATGACAACGTCCTGGCCACGCAGGTATCCGGCACCGTCATAGCGATCGCGCGCGTCCCAAATGAATTGGCGGAATGTCAGGATTTGGCCGGGCGCGCCTTTCAGGACGTCTTGCACGCGCAGGGTGACGACGACGGTCCACAGGCTGGGATAAGACGCGAGAGGCTCGACGCGCGTGCCGATGATTTGGCCGCGAACGATGACGGCGGATTGATTCGTGAGCTGGGCAAGATTTCTGGGAAGGGTGATGGCGCCGCGTTGGGCAAGACTCGGAGCGGCGACTGCCAGAAAGAGCGCAGCACAAAGCAGAACTGCCGGAGCCGGGCGCCTAGCCTTTCTCATCGGGGGTACAACGAGAGTAATCGTTGCGTTGGAAAGGTGTCAAGCGACGCCTGGGGCGCAGAAATTGAGAAGTTAGTGAGAGGCGCGAATCCTGGCGGCAAGATTGCGGGCGCGCTGGCGGGCCATATCAATGAGCTTATCGTCGGCCGCGATTTGATCGAGCACTGGCAAGAAACTATCGGACTCGGGAAGAAGCTTTTCGGTGTAATCGGCGTCGATACGAACCAGGACGTCGTTGACGCCAAGGCGGTCATAGCGCATGGTGCGCTGGAGATCGGAAAGATCGAGCTCCTGGCGGGCCAGACCTTCGAAAATATCGAGCAGCTCGGCGCCGGATGGGTCGAGCGTGTAGTTGAAAGTGACCTCGTGAGTCTGGCCATTTTTTTCGTAACGGAAGGTTTTTTCGCCGAGGCTGGCGATGCGGCGATGAATTTCGAGATCCACGCCGGCGAAATCGTGGAGGCGGCCGGCCAGATCGTAAATTTTCTGGGTAAGAGGCTGGCCGATTTGGAAAGGCTGTGGGCTGGGTTCTTCATCGAGCGCGCGAATGTCCCAGGTGCCGGAGCCGGATTCGCTGAGTTTGATTTCCACGAATTCGGGATAACTGGATTTGAAAACCTTGCGAAAAGTGATGGTGGCGCCAGTATCGGGCCCGCTTTCCGCGCGCGCGGGCGCCGCTGCGGCCAATGATGCGAACGCAAAGAACACCGATAGCGCAAGGAAGAGGCCTTTGGCGCAGAAATAGCGCGAGCGGCGAATCCAGGCTGGATGATTCATCGCAGTATTGGGATGCGCGGGGAGCGCGATTGGGTGCGCGCCGCATGGCTCGGGACGCGCAGACCGGTAGCGCGAGCCAGCCGTTCGCGGGCCTGCGAAAGATGCGCGTGGCAGAGAGCCACGGCCAGCGCGTCGGCGGCGTCGTATGGTTCCGGGTAGTGGGTGAGGCCGAGCAGCGAACCGACCATTTGCTGCATCTGCTGCTTGGAAGCTCCGCCGAATCCGGCGACTGAGGATTTCACTTCGCGTGGAGAGTAGCTGTGCGCGGGAACCTGCGCTTGGGCTGCGGCCAGCAGTACCACGCCGCGCATTTCCGCGAGCTTTAGCGCGGTGCCGATATTCAAAGCGGTGAAGACGGATTCAACCGCGACGGCGTCGGGCGCAAATTCCTCGACGAGCTCGCAAATCAGCTGGTGAACTTCCCGGAGGCGCGAAGCGTGCGTGGCGCGAGCGGGCAATTTTAGGGCGCCGAATCGGATCATGCGCGGTTGGGATTCTTCGAACTCCACGATGCCATAGCCCGTGGCCCCGGCCAGAGCCGGATCCACGCCGAGCACGCGCAATGCGCGCCGGCACGAGAGAGACGTCGGATGAGATCGAGAAGACATCGAGACCCGCACAAGTGTACGTGCGGGCTGAAATGGGAGGGTAGTCCTTTTTTGCGCGCCCGAACCGCGATGGAAACTACCCGGCGACAGCGGCCTGAATCTCGGACTCATCAATGTCGAAGTTCGAGTAGACGTGCTGCACATCGTCATGATCTTCAAACGCCTCGACCATGCGGACCATCTGCTGGGCCTGCTGTCCGGTTAGCTTGACGTAGTTCTGCGGCACAAATGCAACCTCGGCGGAAGACGGCGTGATGCCCGCAGCAGTGAGCGCCTCGCGCACTTTTTCAAACGCCTCAGGAGGCGTGGTCACTTGCCACGAGGAGCCATCGTCGCGCAGATCTTCCGCTCCCGCGTCCAGCACCGTGGTCATGATCTTGTCTTCGTCGGCGGCTTCCTTGGGAATCGAAATGTCGCCCTTGCGGCTGAACATCCAGCCGACGGCGCCGTTTTCGGCCAGGTTGCCGCCATTTTTGGAGAAGAGGTGGCGAATTTCGCTGACGATGCGATTGCGATTACTGGTGACCACCTGGACCAGAACGCCCACGCCGCCTGGACCGTAGCCTTCGAAGGTCACTTCTTCGAGCGTCTCACCCTCGAGTTGCCCGGTACCGCGCAGGATAGCGCGCTCGATGTTGTCGTTGGGCATATTCTCGTTTTTCGCAGCGCCAATAGCAGTGCGAAGGCGAGGATTGGTGACGGGATCGCCGCCGCCGACGCGAGCAGCGATGGTCAGTTCGCGAATGATCTTGGTGAAGGCTTTTCCGCGTTTCGCGTCAGTGGCCGCCTTCTTGTGCTTGATGGTGGCCCATTTTGAGTGTCCGGACATAAGTATGCCTCTACAGGAAATGTGGCAGGAGCAGCAAAAGAGCTCTTGCCGCCACATTCTAGCAGCGAGGGGTGCACGAGGCAAGGCGGGCAGGCCGAGGTCTGTCGTTAGCGCGTGATGGCGTTCGCTCTTTAGCAGCAGCTTGGGAACAAAATGTGAACCTCGAGATAGGCATGAACTACTACCCGAGCGGCACCCGGGAGCGAATTTGCGTGAGCGAGCGCATGCGTGGAAGCGGGCCTAACTTTCGACGCGTCTGCCGAAGTGCAGGCCCAGCGCGTAGTACAACTGGACGGCTACGATCCACGCGATGCTCCAATAGGTGTTGAAGACGCAGAGCAGCGCTCCGGCGGCATACATTGTCTGGCCCATGAAGATGCGCTGCTTGATTGCTTGCGGCACTCCGGCAGGCATGTCGTCTTTCACCAATTTCGAGCCAATCGCGCAGACCCAGCTCCCATAGAGAATTGCACCGAGCATCAGAATATTGAGCCAGTAGATTATGAGCGCGAGGCGAAACTCGGTTAAGCGGCCCAGCAGAGCCGTGGAAAATGGCATCAGCGAGACTGCGAACAAGAAACGAAGATGAATCCAAGTGAGACTGCGCCTGGACCGCGAGAGATGATTGAGCTGGGTCTGCTGTCCCACCCAGAAAATTCCGAGGGTAAGAAAACTCATCATGTAGACGAGCAGGCGCGGAGCCAGCAAAGCGATGGCGCGCCACAAATCGTGCTCGGAGTGAATTCCCTCGGCAGGAGGGATGTGCAGATCAAGGACGAGGAGCGTCATGGCGACGGCGAAAATTCCGTCGCTGAGAGCGGCGAGGCGCTCCGCATTTTGTCCGGCAATCTGATTGTAGCTGGTGGGCATGCCGGGGAACTGTACGGCGCGGGGAAGTGCAAAATCAAGCGCGAGCTGCGACGAGAAGCGGGGAGACGACTGTAAGTGATACGCGCCATGCGGCTTACGGGAGGGGGTTAAATCAGGTAGCGGGAGGGATGGGGCCAACGGTGCGTTGTCAATTGCGCGACAAGGCATCGCCCATCGCGTTGGCCATGAGTGCGGCCTGTGCTATAAGTACCGGGAAGGCTAACTCTGAGGATTTTGTGCCGTTTATAAACTTTCCCGCTCGCGAAATTAACTGCAAGCTTGTCTACTACGGTCCCGGGCTCGGCGGGAAGACCGCGAACCTGCAGTGGATCTACGAGCACACCGGCACGGGGCAAAAAGGAAAAATGGTTTCGTTGGCGACAGAAACCGACCGGACGCTTTTTTTCGATTTTCTCCCGCTGGATCTTGGCACGGTGCGCGGATTTCGCACGCGCTTTCATTTGTACACGGTTCCGGGACAGGTTTTTTACGAAGCGAGCCGGCGGCTGATTTTAAAAGGCGCGGACGGCGTGGTGTTCGTGGCGGATTCACAGGAAGAGCGGCTGGATGCGAATCTGGAGACACTCGATAACCTGCGCGAACATTTGAAGGATCACAATCTGGACTTTGCGACGATTCCATACGTGCTGCAACTGAACAAGCGCGACCTGCCGAATATTCTTTCCGTCGAAGCACTGAAGAAAGAATTGTCAGTGAAGGGCGAGCCGGCGCTGGAAGCGGTGGCGGTGACAGGGCAAGGCGTGTTCGACACGCTGAAGGAAGTGGCGAAGCTGGTGCTGGCGGAGCTGAAGAAAAATTCCTGAGTTGTTAGTCCTTAGTTGTACATCATGTGGAACATCGCTTTGACTGGAGAAGCGACGGTTGCTGGTTTCCCGTCAGGGGCGGAGGCTGGCTTGAACCTCCACGAGCGAACCGTCATGTCCGCGGTTGGTTTGAGGATCGTTGAT
>JBAVQT010000357.1:0-4015 GCA_049694295.1 Candidatus Acidiferrales bacterium | reverse complement strand
ATCGTGTCTCCAGCGCTGCAGCTCCATCCGCCGATAGTTCCCGCCACGACGCTTCCTGTCGCCGTATCCACTGCCACCACTTGCGCGCCAAAAATTCCTGTCACACTCTGCCCCGCTGCGGGCGCGGACAGCGCGGCGAGCGAAAACGGATTCGCTGGAAGCAGCCGCCCTTGAATCGTCCCGATGTCCACCGCGTCGTTCGGGTCGGGATATTGCGCGCGCAGTCCCGTTCGGTCGTCATCGGCCAGCGGACCATCCGGCGCCTGCGCCGTGGGTCTCGCGCCGGTGAACTGGCCCGGCGGCGGCGAGAAGGGAAACATCATGGAGCGAATCACGGCCGAATGATCCAGGCCCATCCAGTGTCCTAACTCGTGCGTCAGAATAGATTCCAGATCGTATGCGCCCACACCTGCGGGCGCAGCGAGACCCGCGGGCGTTGCAAACTTGACCTGCCCATCGTTGCGTAGCAGCGTATCGGCGTCAAGTATTTGCCCCGCAAACGCCGCCGGCGGCCCGGCCGCCACGCTCGCGCCCGGCGCGTCAGCCGTGAACGTTCGCGTGAACGACAGCACACCGGAGGTAAACGCCGCGCTCGATTGATCGAAGCAGATGGTGTTCTGCCCGTCCACGTTGCTTTCCGCATCGTTCGTGCAGGCGTTCGCAGCGCTCGTCCGTCCCAGGGCTGCAAAGGACGCTGGATAAGCCGTTGCGTTCAGGGTCGTTCCCGTGACGCCCGTCCATGCGCCGAAGGAATCCGAAATCGCCGCCTCGATCTCGTCGAGTTCCGCGCTTTCGCTCCTGGTAGCGGCCGTCACGATGGTGCTTGGCGCCGGGAGCGCCGTGCTCCATTGCCGACTGATTCCGCCAGCCGCAGCATTCCAACGATCCGGCAGGGGGCAGCCCCCGCCCTGCGCGATCGTGGTGTCCACGCTGTACCCGCTCACGCCCGGAGTCAGCGTCAGCAGCAAAAATATGAGCATTGCGGATGTCGCAGCCCTTCGTCGCACTCTCATCGCGCCCCTCCCCCGGCTGCTGCCGCAGCTTGCACCCTCGCTCTCAGCACCGTCAGCGACACGTCGCGTTCGCCGGTCGCTGCGAATTTGCGCGTCTTGGCATCAAATGTTTCCGTGCTCGCGGTGTCTTGCGTCGCGCGCGTTTCTCCGGTTCGCGCGTCGCGCCGCACCCGAAACGTTCCCTGCGCCCAACTGGTCACCGAGAAATTTCCGTGCGCCGCCGGCTCGAGAAATAGCACCACGTCTTCACCCGCGCGAAATCTCGGTACGGCCGCCACGGTCGAAGTCAGGTTTCCCACGCGCCCGCCCAGCAGTCTCACGCGAATTTCTGCCTGTGATCCACTCGCAGCTGCGTCCTCCGCCCCATCTACCTCACGCGCCGCTCCGGCTAACGCGCCCTTCCAGGTTTCCTCCACCGCAAACGTGGACACGGTCCAGATCTCTCCTCGATCCCACGCCACCGTATTCGCCACGCATCGTCCGCGCATCACTACGCTGGCTTTCCGCGTCATGCTCTCAATCGTCATTCGCTCCAATGTTGTCCCGCGCGCGCCCGCGCACACGCAAAGCACCGTCAGCGCGGCTGCGATCCGCAGCCATCGCCACCATCGCGCGCCGCTGAGCCCCGCGCTCGGTCTGCGGTTTGATCTCCCGCCCGATCTCGCGTTCGTTTTCATTTCAATACACCTCCAGCATTCCCGTAGCCGCCGCGCGATCTCCGTTTAGCGTGGTGATGAAGAGTGTTCGGACTCCTGGCGCAGTGGTGCGCGAAATCTGCAAATCCAACTCCACCATGTTCGAAAAAAGTCCTGTAATTGTGGTCGCCGTCACTGGAATATCCGTACCGTCGATCGTCGCTCCCGGTCCCGTGAACGTATATGTAAACGAAGCGTCCAGCCCATTTCCCCACACGCACATGCTGACGGTTTCCGTTCCCGATGCTGGCCGTGCCACGCGCATGGGCGCCGCTCCGATCGTGCAATTGTTTCCGTTGGTCCATGGTCCAATGGACTGCACGCTGATCGGCGCGCTCTCCGCCGCCGTGGTCGGATCGGTTACCGCGAATTGCAGCGCCGTGGCCGCGGGAGACGCCGAGGTCAAGTCCACTTCGTCGTCCGTGGTCGTGTACGGCACGATGACGAACGGCACTGGATTCGACAATGCTCCGGGCGTCCCCGGATTCTGCACCTCAATCGTGAGAGTCGCCGCGCTGGCTACGTCCGCCGGATCGATCGCCGTCGAACACTGAGTGGCCGCGGCACAAGTGGTGCCGCGCGCGAAGCCGTCGATCAGGATCACCGACGCTCCGCTGCCGCTCCCCGCCACAAAACCCGCGCCCTCGAGGCTCATCGGAAATTCTTCCACTGCCCCCGCCACCACGCTCGAAGGCAGCATCGCCTCGATCGTCGGCCCGCTGGTGATCGAAATCGCGGCGCTGGCGTTTTTCGTGGAGTCTGCCGCGCTCGTCGCCGTCACGGTAATCGCGTTTGGCGAGGGCGCCGCAGTAGGAGCCGTATACATCCCACTCGCGCTAATCGTTCCGCACGCTGCGCCGCCGCATCCCGCGCCTGTCACCGCGCTGGCCACACTCCAAGTCACGGTCTTGTTGGTCGAATTAGTCACCGTCGCATAGAACTGCTGGTTGCTTGGTTTGGCTCCCGCGGTCGGCGCTACAAACGCGTACCCGGGCGCTACAGTCACGCTTATCACCGGAACGGGCACCACGGTCACAGTCGCGCTCGCGCTTTTCGTCGCGTCCGCCACGCTGGTCGCCATCAGCGTCACACTGGCGGGAGACGGAATTGTTGCCGGCGCCAGATAATCGACGCTTCCAGTCGACGCTCCCTCGGGCGCTGCGCATGGACTTGATCCTGTGACGCAGATCTGTCCCGTGGTCGCGCTGCCGTTCGCGATCCCATTCACGGTCCAGTTCACCCCGCCATTCGTCGTTCCACTTACGGCGGCAGTGAACGTCTGCCGCTGGCTCACGATCACGCTCGCCACCGTAGGCGTGACGCTCACGCCGACAGCGCCCGTGATAGTCAGTGTAGCGTTCGCGCTTTTCGCTGCGTCCGCCAGGCTGGTCACGGTGACCGTCACGCTCGCAGGGGAGGGAACCACCGCGGGAGCCATATACACTGCCGTCGCCGTGCCGCCAGCGCCATTGCCCGCCGTGAAAGTGCTGGCCGCGATCGTGCCCGCCGTCGCGTTACCGCCCGTCACTCCATTCACGCTCCACGCCACGCCCGATGTTGCCCCGGCCGTCGCCGTGATCGTCGCTGTGAACACCTGCGCTCCGTTGGTCTGCACGCTGGCCGCCGCCGGAGCCAGGCTTACATTCACGTCATCCGTAATCTTCAGCGTTGCTGACGCAATTGTTTGGGGGGCCGCGACGCTCACCGCTGAAATCGTCACTGCTCCGCCCGCCACCATCACCGACGGCGCCGTGTAGGTGGCTGCGTCGCCGGCCGCGCCGCTCGCTGCAATCGTTCCCACACTCGTGTTTCCTCCTGCGATGCCATCCACTCCCCACGCTACTGCTGTGTTCGAGGTTCCTGTTACCGTGGCTTGAAATTCCGCGGTCCCTCCGAGCAAGACGCTCGCGCTCCCCGCCGCAATCGTGACGGTCACGTTTGAAGGCGGAGGCTTCGAAACTCCGGTTGCCCCAGCGCATCCTCCCAGCACCGTCGCTGCCGCACACCACGCGATCACCGCGCCGGAGGTCGCCCCGTGTGTGCGCCACCATCGGCGCACCAGCGCAATCGTGCCCCGAATCCGGCCCACCCGTTCCGTTCGCTCGAGTCTCTGCGCAGTCCGCACGCGACACTTAACGCACCCGGTGTGCCATCGCGAACCAGCGCGAGCCTCGTCACTGTGGCCAGCGTTTCGATCCTGGCGCGCCACGCGGTCGTTGCGTTAACTCGCATTCTTACCAACATTTGCGGGAGCTCTCGGCCGTGCTCTCGTCGAATCCGCCACACTTCGCAGAGCGTGCCGCGCAC
>JBAVQT010000356.1:0-3528 GCA_049694295.1 Candidatus Acidiferrales bacterium | reverse complement strand
CGTAAACCCTTTGTTTGCTTCATGAATTTTTCGTCTCATTTTAGGGCGCCTTCTGTGATGTGCAACTCTCTTCCTATCTTGCCTATCCAAGGCTATTCGTTGCACACTTTTCTAATCATCTCCGCTCCCGCCGACTCCTCGGCATAGGTCGGAGCTCGCTTGCCTTCCACCGGATACCACGCCCATCGCGCCTCTATTTGCCCTCCGCGATAATCGTGATTCGCGGCGTCGCCTTCCGGGGGGGTGGCTGCCCACACCCACGGTTTCGCCGGGTGCGGTTCGGCTTCCTACCTCTTCCTGCGTAAACGTGCTTCTCGATCAGCCTTCCGTGCGTCCCGATGTTGCTGGCGTCTCTCGGCTCGCAGCCATTTCGCCACAAATTTTCGCCGCTTCGTAATTTTCCACTCCGCTCGCGTTGACGCGCGTCCCCACTTCCGTTACGATAGCTTTGTTGTAGGGGCGGCTAGCTCAGCGGTTAGAGCATCCGGTTTACACCCGGAAGGTCCTCCGTTCGAATCGGAGGTCGCCCACCATCCGCACTCATACCGGTCCGGCTGTGCTTCCGGTGAAAGTGCGCGCGGGGGACGTAGTTCAGTTGGTTAGAACGCTGCCCTGTCACGGCAGAGGTCGCGGGTTCGAGTCCCGTCGTCCCCGCCATTCTTTAAGGAGTTAATAGGACACCTTCTGACTGTCCCAAATTTCTCCTAGTCTCCTCATCCGCAAATCGCCCTTGTTGTCGTTGCCTGCAAATCGCCCAAACCGCCCTCACGGCGTGTTATCGATTTCTTCTTTACTGAGCGGTGCTCCAAGAAGCGTCAATCCATGCTTCTCGAACTCCGCCTTGCGAGCCTCCACGTTCTCAGGGCCTTCGTCTCGCGCGAGAGGCGCCCAGTCCATTTCCATCAAGCCGGCAGGGCTGTAAAGATGGATCGCGCCGCAATGCGCGGCTTGCGCCACGGTCCAGCGATGAGGAACTTTCATCGGCATCAGGAGAGAATCCCCGGGTTTGAGGCGCATGCGCTTGCCGCCAACTTCGGCGACGAATTCGCCCGCCAAGATATAGAGCCACTCGTCCTGCTGGTGATGCACGTGAAGAGGCGCACCGCTGTAAGGATGATGTTCTCCGATCGGAAACACGTAGGTCGCCAGGCGCCCATCGGAGTCAGAGGCACGAACTACCTCGGTGTCGAACATCCCTGACGGTGAGGGCGCGCGTTGATTCGTACCGTTCGTTTCGCGCGCGAAGCCAGACGGGACGAATACAGGTTGTCTCGCTGACGCTTGATCCGATTCGTGCCGGGCGGCGAACGCCCGCAACCTTGCTGGCGCCACAGAAAATCGTGCGCCCGCAACTCCCGCAGTCAAGGCAAGAAACCATCTGCGCTCCATGAATCTCCCTCCCCTCGGTAATGCCACTGCGAAGGATTTTCGGTCAAGAATGCGTCTACTCTCGCAGCGACACTTTCGAATGGTTGTTCCGGAGCTGGTGCAGGTCGCAGCCGCCCCTGACGGTCAATCGGAAACATCGCTGGAAGCACCTAAACATTACACCTTTCCGTCTCCTCTTGGAACGAAGCGGGTCGCGGCTGCAACAGCGGTTCGGTGCCCAATTCTCAAGCCCAAAATCGCGGCGAGGCGAGAATTCTTACCCACAAACTTACCGACATAGAACGGTTCCTACAGTCCCTTTCAGCGACTGGCAGCCACCGTTGAGAACGTAAGTCGCTGATAGTACGTGTATGCCTAGACTGTCATGGCAGAGGTCGCGGGTTCGAATCCCATCGTCCCCGCCAGTAGAGAACAGCGAAGAACGCTCGAACTATTGCGACTCCGCATTAGGCTTCATTTCACTCTAGTCAAAACCAAAATTAGCACAGGTTCAATTAAAACCATCGCCACATAAGCCGCACCAACGATCATAAGAATCATGCTGTAGCAAAAACCGGTTGCATCCCTGTCGGCCACACCCAATTTTGCCCTTTTCCTGACCCTGGCCCAAAAAACGCATCCCGTCAGCCATGGAAGCAGAGCGCATAGCGGGGCAGAATACGTCATGAGAGGCGTGCCGTGTACTGAAGGCGCTAGCCTGAGAACGATGAACAAGGACGCCGTGTTTGTCCAGGCCATCAAAGTGACGAGGATGAAAAGGGTCGTGCTCAGGGCGGCACTGCTTCCAAGATGGCTAGCTGAACGCATGGACTTCGATCTCACTCCTGGGCACACACGGACACGGCGTAAATTCCCACAGAAAACCGGCACCTGTCGCGTCTACGATCGCATCGCGTGTTCGGGCCATCTGATTTGAAGTCGCAAAATCTCACAAATCTTCGCGCTGGGGCAATAGTTTTGTGGGAGTGCGGAGGTCGCGCGGCTGGCCCGGGTGATCCTGCTGCTGGCCGATGGCGACAGCTACGCGGGCTAACCTTGCTGGTCTACTCCTTCGGCGGTACTCTTGCGCAATGCGACCTCTTCGGTATTCCATCAACGTCACATTGGACGGGTGCTGCGATCATCGTGCGATGTCCGCGGACGAAGACTTGCATCGTCACGCGGTCGAGAATATCGAGCGGGCCGATGCCCTACTTTTGGGCCGGGTGACTTACGAAATGATGGAGACAGCGTGGCGGCCGCCGGCGCAGACGGGAGCGAGGCCGGATTGGATGGAACCCTTCGCCCGGACGATCGACGCGACAAAGAAGTATGTCGTGTCGAGCACCCTGCAGCGGGTCGATTGGAACGCGGAGCTCGTGCGCGGGGATCTGGGGAAGGCCGTGCAGCAACTCAAGCGGGAGTCGGGTAGGGGACTGCTCGTGGGAGGCGTGAAGCTCCCGCTGGCGTTGGCGGAGTTGGGATTGATCGATGAATACGAGTTCGTGGTGCAGCCCAGGCTAGTTGGCCACGGGCCGGCGTTGTTCGCGGGGTTATCGAAGCGTGTCGACTTGAAGCTCGTGGGTCGGCTGGAGTTCGGCTCGGGGGCCGTGGCGATGCGCTATGAGCCGAAAAGGTAGCCATCGGGTTTGTTAACCCGAGTCGGCCGCGCCGGTCACGCCCGGAGTTAGGCGCATGACACGTCCGGGCGCGGAGGTGAAGTGCTGCCATGCCGGCCCCCACCTCGCTCTCCAGCGGCACCAGGGGTTCCCTCACCACCACGCCCCAGACGTGAGCGATCGCGTCGTCGAGCGGCTTGAGGGAGAAGTTTCTCCCGCTCGGCGAAAGCAGATGCTATTTCTTCTTCCGCGCGGGATAATCAGCGCTGTCCTCCCATGATCTCCCGCGTCAGATCTCCGCGCAGCCCCGGCAAAAAATTCGTCGAACCCGAGAGCAAACCATGAAACTTCAAAATAAAGTCGCGGTAGTCACCGGAGCAGCCTCCGGCATTGGCAAAGCCATCGCCACCACCATGGCCCGCGAAGGCGCGTCTGTCGTAATCGACTATGTGGGCGATCCGGCCGGCGCGAATGGAGTGGTCCAAGCGATTCAGGCCGCCGGCGGCAAATCCGTTGCGGTTTCCGCGGACGTCTCAAACCC
>JBAVQT010000355.1:0-7972 GCA_049694295.1 Candidatus Acidiferrales bacterium | reverse complement strand
GATCGCCCATGTTTTGGAGATTCGGTTCTGGGATTTTGATGTTGGGCGCGGCGACCACGGTTGGGTCCACCATAAGGCGCGAATTGAGCGGCGGCTTCACGGAGGGCGGAGCGATCTGAAGTTTCAGAGAAACTTTAGGAAGCCTGCCGGCACTGGCTGGAAGCGCCTCGTGTGCGCCGCCGCCACCGCCGCCACCGGCACGATGCAGGCCTGGCGGGAGTTTGGGAGCGGTGATATCGATGGGGACGTAGGCGTTCGCGGCGGTGGTGGTGGCCGGCGAAAAAAGGCCGGGGAGGAACGGAACGATCATGAGGACGAGAATGAGAACGTGGACGGCGACCGAAAGGGCGCGGACGCGCGTGGATTGAGTGTTTTTGGACCAGATTTCGGGAACAGCGATGGGCTTGCTGGTGACCTCGAGCGGCGGCAGCTTGGGCGGCGAAATGAGGTCTTTGAGATTCTGCCAGAGGCTGGTCTGGGCGCCCCAATTGATGAGCAGGTCGGATTTAACCGCGCCACGCGGAGCGGCCTGGAAAAATTCCTTGAAGTTGTCGCCGAAACCGGCGCCAAACTCTTCGGGAGCGAAGGCGGGAGGCTTGCCGCGGAACTTGATGGGGCGTTCGACCAGAAAATCGCGGAGGTTGGAGAAAAAGGACTTGAAGCCTGACTCGCGCATGGGCGAGGGGAGGCGGCCCAGCGTGCGAACCTGGGCGGGCGGTGCGGAAGGCGCGTTGTCCAACTTAACGGTCATATCCGCCATGGAATCTGCCTGATCCCCCGTCGCGGTTTGGGCAGGTGTTGGAGCGCGACACCTAGTTTAGACGCGCCTACGCGAAAAAGGATGTACAGGCCGAGTGCGGCTGACAGGCCACACGATTCATTGTAACATGAGACTCGCGACGCAAAATTCCAGTTTCAACAGAGTGAACGCCTCGAAAGGCACATAAACCCCGCGAAATGGCCAAGATCGAAGACCTGAAGAGCACGCTGAACCTGCCGAAAACCGAGTTCCCGATGAAAGCGCGGTTGCCGGAGCGCGAGCCGGAGCAAGTGGCGGCTTGGGAAAAGGAAGGATTGTACCGGCGCATCCTGGAGACGCGCGCGGGGAAACCTCTGTTTGTGCTGCATGACGGGCCTCCGTATCCAACGGGAGAAATCCATCTGGGAACGGGGTTGAACAAGATTTTGAAGGACATGATCGTGAAGTCGAAATCCATGGCAGGGTATCGGGCGCCTTACGTGCCGGGCTGGGACTGCCACGGGCTGCCGATCGAGACCAAGGTGGAGAAGGAACTGGGAGGAAAGACGTCGAAAGTGAGCGCGGCGGAATTCCGAAGGATGTGCCGAGAGTTTGCGCTGCGGTACGTGGAGAATCACAAAAGGGATTTCAAGCGGTTGGGGGTGTTGGGACAGTTCGACAATCCGTATTTGACGATGGATCCGAGCTACGAGGCTTGCATCGCCGATGCTTTTATTACTTTTCTGGAGAAGGGGTATGTATACCGCGGGCTGAAGCCCGTGTACTGGTGCATTTACGACCGGACGGCGCTGGCGGAAGCCGAAGTGGAGTATGAGGATCACTCGAGTCCTTCGATCTGGGTGAAATTTCCGATTGTGGCGGACGAGAAAACGAAAGAAATTGGGAGCGGAGTGGATGCGCTGATTTGGACGACCACTCCGTGGACCTTGCCGGCGAACCGCGGGCTGGCGTTTCATCCGGACTTCGAATACGTGGTGGTGGAAACGCCGGCGGGAAAGCTGTTGCTGGCGGAAGAGCGTGTGAAAGCGCTCGAAGAGGAGTTGAAGATCGAAGCGCGGCGAGTGGGCGGCCCATGGAAGGGACGTCAGTTTGAGGGCATGCTGTTCCGGCACCCGTTTCTGGAGCGGACATCGCCGGGAGTGCTGGCGGATTACGTGACGCTCGAGCAGGGTAGCGGCATCGTGCACACTGCGCCGGGGCACGGCGCGGAAGACTTTGCGACCGGGCAGAAGTATGGACTGGAAGTGTACGCGCCGCAGGACGACGAAGGACGGTTTGTCGAGGGACTGCCGGAATACAAAGGCAAGACGGTATTCGAGGCGAACCCGATCGTGGTCGAATTATTGCGCACGCGCGGGATGCTGGTGGGCGAGCGGAAAATGGCGCACAGCTATCCGCATTGCTGGCGCTGCCACAATCCCGTGATTTTTCGCGCCACGGAGCAGTGGTTTATCGAGCTGGATCACGACGACATGAGGAAGCGCGCGCTGGAGGAGATTGCGAAGGTGAAGTGGACGCCGGAGTGGGGCGAGGCGCGCATTCACGACATGGTGGCGGAGCGGCCGGACTGGTGCATTTCGCGGCAACGATTCTGGGGAGTACCGCTGATTATTTTTTACTGCGAGGGATGCGGAAAACAATTGAAGGATGGGAAAGCGCTGCGGCATGTGCTGCCGTTTTTCGAGCGCGAAGGAGCGGACGCCTGGTACACGCATACGGCGGAGGAATTGCTGCCGCCGGGAACGAAGTGTGCGTGCGGCGAGAGCAAATGGCGGAAAGAGAATGATGTGCTGGACGTATGGTTCGATTCCGGCTCGACGCATCTGGCGGTGCTCAGCGAGAAAGATGGCACCTGGCCGGCCGATGTTTATCTAGAAGGCCCGGACCAGTTTCGCGGCTGGTTTCACAGTTCGCTGCTGGTGGCGATGGGCATCAAGGGGCGCGCGCCGTACCAGCAGGTGGTGACGCACGGGTGGACGCTGGACGCGCAGGGCCGGCCGATGTCGAAATCGCTGGGTAACGCGATGGAGCCGAAAGAAATTTGCGAGAAATGGGGAGCGGATCTGCTGCGAATTTGGGTGGCGTCGCAGGACTACACGGCAGACGTGCGAATTTCGGATGCCATGATGCAGCAACTGTCGGAAGCATACCGAAAATTTCGAAATACGTTCCGGTTTTTGGTGTCGAACTTTTTCGATTTCGATCCGGCGCGAGACAGCGTAAAGACGGAAGAGCTCTGGGAGATGGACGCCTGGATGGTGCGGCGAACGGGCGAGCTGGTGCGGGAGTGCCGCGAATGGTACGCGAAATTCGAGTTTCACCGTGCCTATCACGCATTGCACGATTTTTGCGCGGTGGACCTGAGCGCGTTTTATTTCGATGTGCTGAAGGACCGGCTGTACACATCCGGCGCGAACTCGCGGGCGCGACGCTCGGCGCAGACCGCGCTGTATCAGATCGCGCAAGCGCTGGTGCGGCTGATTGCGCCGGTGCTGGTGTTTACGGCGGAAGAAACCTGGAAGTATTTGCCGCGCGCGGCGGGCGAGATGGCAGGGAGCGTACACCAGATGGAATTTCCGGCGTCTAAGGGGTTGGAGGCGGCAATTGACGACGCGCGGGCTGCGGATTGGCAGAATTTGCTGGGAGTGCGCGAGGAAGTGCTCCGCGCGATGGAGCCAGCGCGGGCGGCGAAGACAATTTCGAGCGGGCTGGAGGCGCGGGTGACGCTGCAAGCGACAGGAGATCTGGGCGCGCTGCTGCGGAAACACGTTGCGGAATTGCCGGGACTTTTCATTGTCTCGCAAGTGCAGGTGGCGGACGGGAGCGGCGAAGGCGTGAAAGTGACGGTGGAACGCGCGCAAGGCAAGAAATGCGACCGTTGCTGGAACTATTCGACGCGAGTGGGCGAGAGCGCGGAGTATCCGACGCTGTGCGAGCGATGCCTGCCGGTGGTGCAAGAAATCGAGCGAGAGCGAGACAAGGGGAGCGCGAAATCCTGATGGCGAATGGAGAGCAGCCGAGCCGGCTGGCGCTGGCAGTGCTGGCGCTGGGAGTGCTGGCCGCGGACCAATTGAGCAAGTACGGCGTGGAGAAATTCACGGCGCCGGGATCGCTGCGCGTGGTGGTGCCGGGTGCGCTGAATCTGGTGCACACCAACAACCCGGGCGTGGCTTTTGGATTATTCGCGGATTCGGCTTCGCCGATGCTGGCGCCGATGCTGGTGATGTTTTCGGTAGGCGTGATCGCGCTGCTGCTGTGGCTGCTGCTGACGAATCGCGCGGGAGGATGGCTGGGGCAGACGGGGCTGGCGCTGATATTGGGCGGCGCGCTGGGGAATGTGCTGGACCGCGTGGTGCGGCGCAGCGTGACGGACTTTATCGATTTTCATTTGGGCAATCATCATTGGTACACGTTTAATGTGGCGGATTCGGCGATCGTGGCGGGGGCGGCGCTGGTGGTGCTGGAACTATTGCGCGACTGGCGGCACGCCGCGCAGGAGCGAGCGTAAGAACGAATCGAACGGCGGCGACGGCGCGGGAGCGCGGGAAAGAAACTCAGGGCTAAACCAGACATGCATCCGATTTTATTTCATTACGGAGCGGTGACGATTTATTCGTACGGCGTGCTGGTGGCTACGGGCGTGCTGCTGGGGCTGTGGTACGCGCGGCGGCAGGCGCCGCGAGCAGGGCTGGATCCCGAGCGGATATGGAACCTCGGGATTTACATGGTGCTGACCGCGCTGATCGTGGCGAAAGTTTGGCTGGTGCTTTCGTCGTGGGATTTTTACATGGCGAATCCGCGGGAAATTTTCAGCCTGAACACGTTTCAATCGGGCGGAACTTTCTACGGCGGATTTGTGGGCGCGCTGGCGCTGGTGGCGGCGTACACATACGTGCAGAGGATGTCGATCGTAGCGGTTCTGGATACATTTGCGGCGGGATTGCCGTTGGGACATGCGATCGGACGGCTGGGATGTTTTGCGGCGGGCTGCTGCTACGGAAAACCGACTACCGCGGCGTGGGGCGTGACGTTCAAGAACCCGGCGGCCGCGCAGCTGGCGGGGACACCGCTGGGAGTGAAGCTGCATCCGACGGAATTGTACGAGGCAGCGGCGGAATTTCTTAATTTTCTGATACTGGTGTGGCTGGGCAAGCGGCAGACGTTTCGCGGGCAGATGATGGCGACGTATTTTATTTTGTATGGAGTCGAGCGCGGGCTGATCGAATTCGTGCGCGGCGATCCGGGGCGAACGATGCTGTGGAACGGAAGCGTGTCGCTGATGCAGCTGGTGAGCGTGGCGCTGGTGGTGACGGGCGCGATCGTTTGGTGGCGCGGATTGCGCGGGCAGGCGCCGGGCATGCCGGCGACCAATATCGCGGGTGCGAGACGCGCGCCGGCCACGGCGGAGCGATAGACGCTGGCGATCGGAATGCTGGCGTGGGGCCGCGCCGCCGGGTTGTAGAGCGGTGGAATTTTCCTGATGACTGAAAATCCTTTAACAACGGAGCGGATGGAGCGCGGCGCGAATGCGGCGTTTGCCGTGGCGGCGGAAGATGCCGGGCTGCGGCTCGACCGCTTTCTGGCGCAACAGATGGCGGAGCTTAGCCGGACGCGCATTCAAACACTGATGGATGAGGGGCGAGTGCTGGTGAACGGGGAGGCTCGGAAACCGTCGCACCGCGTGGCGGAAGGCGAGACCGTGTTGGTGGAAATTCCCGAGCCGCCGCAGGCCGGCGTGGAGGCGGAGGAAATTCCGCTGGATGTGCTGTACGAAGATGCAGACATTGCGGTGTTGAACAAGCCGGCGGGAATGATCGTCCATCCCGGCGCGGGAGCGGACGAAGGAACGCTGGTGGCGGCGTTGCTGCACCGCTTCGGCGGGATGCGCGGGCTTTCGACAGTAGGCGGGCCGCTGCGGCCGGGAATCGTGCACCGGCTGGACAAGGGAACATCGGGCGCGATGGTCGTGGCGTTGAACGATGCGGCGCACAAAAATCTCGTCGAGCAGTTTCGAGCCCGGCACGTGAGCAAGACTTATGTGGCACTGCTGCACGGGCGTCTGAAAGGTGAGGCGGGAGTGGTGGAGTTGCCCGTGGCGCGGGATTTGCGGCGGCGTTCACGAATGACGGCGCGGCGTAGCGAAGGGCGCGAGGCGCGGACGAGTTGGCGGGCGCGGCTGCGCCTGGGCGGATACACTTTGATCGAAGCAGATCTGCACACGGGACGGACGCACCAGATTCGCGTCCATTTTTCGGCGCTGGTATGCCCGGTGGTGGGTGACACACTATACGGAGCTCCGAAGCATGAACGGATCGGAACGGGCGCGAAGGAGATCGTGCTGGCCGAGCTAGGCAGGAATTTTTTACATGCGGCGCGGATCGGGTTCGAGCATCCGCGAACTGGCACGCGGATCGAGGCGCGGGCACCGTTGCCGGTGGAATTGGCATCGTATCTAAGAACGCTGGGGGCGGCGACGGGGACCGCGGCGGGGTTGATTGACGCTGCGCTCGGGGAGTTCCTATAATCTTGAGAGTGAAAACGCAACAGATTGCGCTGGGGATGGCGGTGGCGGCAATGATCGCGCTGGTGTGCGCGATGATATGGACGCCGCGGAGTTGGGCGCAGAGCGCGACGCACAGCGCCCCTCCCAGCACATTGCAAGACGTGCCGCAGAATGGCGCGCCGCCCGCGACCAAACAACAGGGACAGAATACAGGGCCGGCGAAAATCCAGCCGCCCATTCAAGTAACGTCGCGGCTGGTGCACCTGGTGGCCACGGTGACGGACCGGCACCGTGGCCTAGTGACGGATCTCGACAAAAAAGATTTCAAGCTGACCGAAGATGGCGTGCCGCAAGACATCAGGTTTTTCGAGCGTGAGACGGACCTGCCGCTGCGAATCGGACTGCTGTTGGACACTTCGAACAGCATTCGCAACAGGCTGCAGTTCGAGCAGGACGCGGCGGTGGATTTTCTGCACAGCGTGATCCGGCGAAACAAGGATGATGAAGCGTTTTTGATGACGTTTGACAACGAGCCGGAAGTGATCCAGGACTACACCAACGACGTGAGCGAACTGTCGGACGCTGTAGGCCGGCAGCGGGCGGGCGGCGGGACGGCGTTGAATGACGCGATCGTGGTGGCGGCTGCGAAGTTGGAGAAGGCGCCCTTGACGAAAGGCCAGACGGGAGCGGCGCGCCGCGTGCTGGTGGTGATCAGCGATGGGGACGACAATCTGAGCGATCACGCGTTGAGCGATGCCGTCGCCGAAGCAATCCGTGCGGAAGCGTCGATTTACGCGATCAGCACGAACACGGAGTGGCTGACGGCTGACACCGATACGCCGGAGAAGTATCATCTGACGGACGGCGACAAGGTGCTGGAACAGTTTTCGGAACTAAGCGGCGGGCGCGTTTTTTATCCGTATAAGGTAGAAGATCTTCAGCAATCGTTCGTGGACATCGGCACGGAGCTGCGGAGCCAGTATTTCATCGCGTACGCGCCCACGAATACGGCGAACGACGGACGATACCGGAAGATCGACGTGGAAGTGGACCGCAAGGGATTGACGGTGCGAACTCGCAAAGGGTATTACGCCACGGCGCCGGACGCGAATGCTGCTGCTCCTGGAAAATAATTCGGCTTACTGCTGAATTTCTAAGAATTCAAAAATCTTCAGGGATTTTCCCGCGTGGATTTCGACGCCGTTCTTGGAGGCTTGTGCGCCTGGACGCGGAAGCCGGCCATGTCTCGAAGACCAGAGTCACATTTAAGTCTTGTCCTTGAGAATGGAATTATCTCCGCAGTGAAACGGATCGTTCGCTCTGCTTCAGTTGTTAGTGGCGCGGTGCGTAGTAGCCTCGGCGCGCCAGCACTTTCATGTCGGGGCGGTTCACGTCCACATGGATTTTGCGGAAAGTGCCGTCGTGCTTATCGTTCGAGGAGTAGTAGCCGAGAACGTACTGGAAGCGAAGCTCCTCGGTGATTTCATCGAAAGCCTTATCGAGGCTTTTTTCGCCGCGAATATCGATGACGCGGCCGCCCGTATCATCGGCCATCTGCCGGGCTACGCCAGGGCCGACGCCCGAGGTGGCGCCGAAATCGCGGATGAGAAGAACGTGAATGACCGCGTCGCTGCGCTGCGCCGCTTCGATGGCGTCCTTGAGGCTGATGCGGCTGCCGGTGTCTTCCGCGTCGGAAAGAATGACGATGG
>JBAVQT010000354.1:0-15369 GCA_049694295.1 Candidatus Acidiferrales bacterium | reverse complement strand
AAACGGCAGCCATGCCAGCACCTTGCGCAGGGGACCGGGAAAAAACGAAATCGGAATCAGCAGCCCGGAGAGCAATTCGATCAGCCAGTATTTCGCGCGAATCAGCGCCAAAATCGATTTCAGCGGGATGGCGCACGTCCCGATCATGAAATTGATGGCGCCCATCAGGAAAAAACTTCCCAGCACGCCCGCCAGAAACAGCACAAAATCTTCGTGCGATGCCGGAGCCAGCACCGGAAACACCAGCGCCACCACCACCGCCGTCGGCAGCGTCAGCAGCCCCAGCCGAAATGCCGATTCGCCCATCGCGCGGCTGATCCACATGCCTTGCACAGACACGGGCTTGATCAGGTCCATCGCGATCTTGCCTTCGATCACTTCGTAGGCCATCTCCTGGTCGATCGTGTTCCAGTAAAACGACCGAATGATCCAGCCCACGCTCACGTAGGTCAGCATCTGCTCCAGCGTGTATCCCGCAATCGTCGGCGACGACCGGAAGACCGCCGTCCAAATGAAGTAGTACACCGTGACGTTCAGAAAATAGGTGACGATCCCCGTGAAATAGCGCAGCCGGAACGCCAGGATATTGACGAACCCCACTCGCGAAAATTCCACATAGGGCACCAGCGCTTCGGTGAGCGCGCTCACACCCCCACCTCGCGCAGCGCTTCGCCCGCATAGATTCGCTTGATGATCTCTTCGATGGGCTCGTCTTCGATAAGCAGATCCCGCACCTGCACGGTGGCCAGAATTTCGCGGATCAATTCGTCCGTGGCGATTTTCGTCCGGTCGAATCGAATCCGGCAGGTAATTTCGTCCAGTTGCTCGAGCTCCAGGCCCTCGCGCGCAAACACCACCATCCCGCCCATCTGCTCGCGATCCTTGAGCGCGAACTTCACCATTTTGGTGCGCAGCAATTGCTGCTTGAGCTCGGTCAGTTGGCCGTCGTACAGCACGTGTCCGCGGTCAATGATCATGATTCGGCGGCACAGCTCTTCGATATCGTCCAGATCGTGCGTAGTCAGCAGCACCGTCGTCTTGAATTCCCGGTTGATGGCTCGCAGGAAATGCCGGATGTGGTCCTTGGCAACCACATCGAGTCCAATCGTGGGCTCGTCCAGAAACAGCAGCGGAGGATTGTGCAGCAGCGCGGCCGCCAGATCGCAACGCATCCGCTCGCCGAGGGAAAGTTTCCTCACCGGCGTGTGCAAATACTCCCGGATATTCAGAATCTCGTTGAATCGCTCCATGCGCGCGTCGAAATCCCGCTGCGACACATCGTAAATTCTCCGCAGCAGCTTGAAGGACTCGATCACCGCGATGTCCCACCACAATTGGGTCCGCTGGCCGAAGACCACGCCGATGGTCTTCACGTAGTGCCGCCGCTGGCGGTGCGGCTCGAATCCGTTGACGCGGATCACTCCGCTGGTGGGCACCAGTATTCCCGTCAGCATCTTTATGCTGGTCGATTTCCCCGCGCCATTCGGCCCGATGTATCCCACCATCTCGCCGCGCTCGATCGAAAAGCTCACGCGGTCCACCGCCGGCACGGTGCGGTATTCCCGCACGAATAGATTTTGTATGGAGCCCCAGATTCCTTCGCGGCGTTTAAACGTGCGGAAGTGTTTCGAGAGTTGTTCGACGTGGATCAGCGATTCCGCGCTCATGGGTGAGGAAAGTCTAACACCTGCGGACGCCCTTCTGCGCCCGCTTCCATTCCCGCTCCGTGCCTGCTGCGCTGTTAGACGCTCCAGTTAAAATTTCGTAGCAGAAATTTTCGGCCTGAATGCCCCGGATGAAAGCCCTCGAAATTCGCGCCTTCCGCTCCGCCGTATCCGTCATCTTGCCGGCTGTTTTTCCGCAACTGTCCGCCTTTGCGTAGGCATCCGCCGAATCTGTCTGTTACAATTTTGTGACTCGGGAGACGCGCCCAGGCAGCCCGTGCCGTGCGCCGCTTGGCGCCTATCATGGCGGATACCGGCAAACGTAAAAAATGGATCTGGCTGGTCGTGGCGGCCGTCATCATCGCCGCGATCATCCTCATTGGACTTTCCGGCCGCGGCCAGGGCCCGCGCGTCACCATCGTCACCGTGGGCCGCGAGGATTTACGCGTTTCGATTTCGAGCAATGGCAAGGTCGAGCCGATCGCCCCGCTCGTGGCCCGCGCCACCTACCCGACCTTTGTTTCTTCCGTCAAAGCCACCGAGGGCCAGCTCGTGCATAGCGGTCAGCTTATTCTCACTCTCGATTCGGCCGACATACGCTCCCAGCTGGCTCAAGCCCGCGCCGGCCTGCTCGCCGCACAGACCGATCTTCGCAATGCCCGCGCCGGCGGCCCGCCCGTCGAGCTTACCCAGCTAAAGGGCGATATCGAAAAGGCCACCGTTCAGGTCGCCAATCTCGAGCGCACCCAAAAATCTCTCAATCAACTCGTCACTCAGCAAGCCGCCACGCAGGATGAAGTCGCGCAAAACCAAGCCGCTCTAGCACAGGCTCGCGCCAATCTCCAGACGCTCCAGCAGAAAAAAGATCAGCTCGCGGCGCAATCTTCCACCGACGCTGATGGCGCTGCGCTGCGCGTTCAGCAGGCTCAGGCGCAGGTGCAGGGTCTCGAGGAAAAGCTGCGCTCGGCCACGGTCGTCTCATCGCTCGATGGCACCCTCTATTCGCTTCCCGTTGAACAGGGAGCCTACGTCCAGGTCGGCGATGTCCTTGCCGAAATGGCCGACCTCCATCACGTGCGCGTGCGCGCTTTCATTGACGAGCCCGATCTCGGCTCACTCGCCCCCGGCCAACTCGTCCAGCTCACCTGGGATGGCCGCCCCGGCGAAACCTGGTCCGGTCGCACCGAACAGGTTCCCAAACAGGTGGTTCCGCGCGGCAATCGCAGCGTCGGCGAAGTCATCTGCTCGGTTGACAACTCCAAGCTCGAGCTGCTTCCCAATATCAATGTGGGAGTCCGGATTCTCGTCGCCGACCGGCCCGGAGCGGTGGTCGTACCGCGCGCCGGCGTGAGTGAAGACCACGGGCAGCATTACGTCTTTGTCTACACCTCTTTCAAAATCCATCGTCAAGACATCACCATCGGCGCCGCCAGCGACGTAAAATACGAGGTGCTGTCCGGTTTGAAGGATGGCGATCGCATTGCTCTTCCCGGCGACAATCGCCTGCGGGATGGCATGGACGTTCGTCCCACGGAGGCTCAATGATTGCGCGCCGTATTGCCACCGCAACTCTATTTATGGCTGTATTGATTTTTTCCGCGGCCAGCCTACGCGCGGCTCCCGACGTGTCCGCTTTACTCTCCGCCGCGCAGCGCCAATTCAACACCGGCAATTATAATAATGCCATTTCCACACTTCAGTCCGCCGCCGCGCAGGCTCCGTCCAACGGCGAAGTCTGCTACTGGCTCGGCCGCAGCTACTACGAACTCCGCGATTACGACAATGCCATCGCCAACGCCGAAAAGTCCGTCTCGCTCGATCCCAAAAATTCTCTGTACCACCAGTGGCTCGGCCAGGCCTACGGCGGCAAAGCCGATCGCGAGCACAGTTTCTTCTTCGCCAAGAAAGTGAAGCAGGCTTTTGAAGATGCCGTCCGCCTCAATCCTTCCAATATCGAAGCTCGCCGCGACCTGGAAGAATACGATCTCGACGCTCCGTGGATCGTGGGCGGAAATAAAGACGAAGCCAAAGCCCAAGTGGACGCCGTCGCCGCGCTCGATCCCGTCCAGGGACATCTGGCGCGCGCGGTGCTGCTGGCAAGCCAATCCAAAAAGCCCGATCAGGCCGAAGCCGAGTACCGTCAAGCGCTCGCCGCCAAGCCCTCCCAGATCGAACCCTATCTCGAGGTCGCGGGTTTTTATCAGAAGCAGAACAATTCAGCCGGCATTGACGCGGCCATCGCCGCCGCGGCCCAAGTCAATTCCAGCGATCCCCGCCTCAATTTTTTCCGCGGCGTCTCGCTGGTGATCGCCGGCGCCAATCCAACCCAGGCCGAGCAGGATTTGAAATCCTACATCGCCAGCACGCCGCAGCGCAGCGATTGGCCGTCGCATGGCTCCGCTCGCGATTGGCTGGGCCGCCTCTACGAAGCCCAGGGCAAGCGCGCCGAAGCTGCCGAACAATATCGCGCCGCATTGCAGGTGGAACCGGATCTGAAAGACGCGCGCAATCGGCTCGATCATCTCGAGAAGAACGCGAAATAATTTCGTCTCCCGCCGCGGCTAACGCGCCCGCGCGCGGTCGCATCAAAATTGTTGCCGCCTCTGCCATGAAAAGTTTCAGCGATAGTCCGGCATTCTGGGTTGAGACCTGGCTCCTCGCCCTTCACGCGCTCCGCGCCAATAAAGTCCGCGCCATGCTCACCATGCTCGGCGTCATCATCGGCAGCGCCTGTATCGTCCTGGTCGTCACCGTCGGTCTGGTCGGCAAGGAATACATCGTCCGCTTGATCGAAGGCGTCGGCTCCAACCTCGTGTTCGCCGATCTCATCCGCGCCAGCGATTCCCAGGCCGCTCTTTCCGACGAAATCTCCCCTGCCGACCTCGCTGCCGTCCAGGCTGAAGTCGCTCACGTTCGCCAGGTCGCCGGGACCACTAACCTTCCGATGACCGTTGTCGTTCATGGCGTCGAGCATCCGGTCAATCTGGTTGGCGTCACCGAGGGTTTTCAGCAGATTCGCAATCTCGCAATAGTCTCCGGCCGCTATTTCGACTCATCCGATATGGCGGATCGCAGCAAGGTCTGCCTCCTCACGCAGGATCTCGCCAAACTCGTCTTTCCTTACGGCAATCCGGTCGGCCAGGATATCCGCGTCGGCGAACTTCACTTCACCGTCATCGGAGTCTTCCGCGAGCGCGTTTCCACCTTCGGCCAGTCGGAAATCACCGCTGAATCGTTGCTCATCCCTTTTCCATTGATCGCGGAATATACGGGCACTAATTTCCTGGAAACTTTCTACTCGCAGGCGGGTTCTCCGGAAGCCGTTCCGCAGGTCACGATCGACGTCAAGAGCGTGCTGCAAAGCCGCCACCGCCCCGGCGCGAAATATCGCGTTCAGAATCTCACCGGAATTCTGGAAACCGCCCGTGCGATTTCCTTGTCTCTCACCATCACTCTCATCATCATTGCGCTGATCGCCCTCACCATCAGCGGCGTTGGCATCATGAACATCATGCTGGTCACCGTCACCGAGCGAACCCGCGAAATCGGCATTCGCAAAGCCATCGGAGCTCCGCGCGATGCCATCCTCTATCAATTTCTTCTGGAGGCTCTGGTCATCAGCGGCACCGGCGCGCTCATCGGCGTCGCCATCGCCGTGTTCATCCCGGTGCTCATCAATTTCTTTATTCGTTATTTTCCGCAGGCGGGCGACATCCGGATTCCGATCTCCTGGCTTTCGGTGCTGCTGGCGCTCTTCGTTTCCTGCTCCACGGGCCTGCTCTTCGGTTACCTGCCCGCCAGCCGCGCCGCTCGCCTGCATCCCACGGAGTCTCTGCGCTATGAATAGCCGCCATCGAAATCGCGTTCGCGCCCGGCAGGGAACTGGATGCCATTCTTCCGCTATTGCCGCTTGGCGCCTCGCCTTTATTTCTATCGCGCTCGCATTTTTTTTCGTAGCTCCGCCACTCCACGGGCAGGACTCCGAAAAGCTTACGCTCCGCCAGGCCGTCACCTTCGCCCTGCAAAATAGCCGCGAACTCGCGCTCGCTCACATGCAGTACAACGTTGCGCTCAACGAAGCCGGCATCGGACGCTCCGAATTCCGCCCCAATCTCTACACCGGCTCCGGAGCCGCCTACACCAGCGGTTTTCCCGCCACGCCCGGCGGCAATGGTCCCGCCGTTTTCAATCTTTCCTATACGCAATCCATCTTCAATCTTCCGCTCCGTGGACAAATTAAAGCCGATGACGACCGCGCCAAGAGCGCCCTCCTCGAAGTCGATCGCATCCACGACGATGTAATCGTTCGCGCCGCCACCGCCTATCTCGATCTCGCCAACGTCCGCCACGCGCTCGATCTGCTGCGCTCCGAACAAGCCAGCGCCGAAAAAATCCTGCAGGTCACGCGCGATCGCGCGACCGCCGGCCAGGAACTTCCCATCGAAGTCACTCGCTCCGAGCTCACCTCCGCCCGCGTCGCGCAGCGCATCATTCATCTCGAGGGCCGCGAGGAAGTTCTCGCCGTGCAGCTCCATGATCTCACCGGCATTCCCGATGAACGCTCTCTGGAAGTCGCGCCCGATGAAACTTCCTTCTCCACCGATCAGCAGGAGTCCGATCTTCTCGCGCTCGCCGTGCAGAGCGACCGCACCATCCGCGAAGCTGAAAACGAGCGCAACGCCCGCCAGGACCTCTACAAGGGCGCGCGCGGCGGCTATTGGCCCAGCATCAGCATCATCGGCCAGTACGAAGTCCTCGCCAAATTCAACAATTACTCGGAGTTTTACAATCACTTCCAGCGCAACAACGTCACCGTCGGCGTCCAAGTGCAGGTTCCGCTCTTCAGCGCCAAGACGCGCGCCAACGTGGCGCTCGCCAAGTCCCAGCTTACCGAGGCCGATCTTTCCCTCGGCCTCAAGAAACAGCAAGTCCGCGCCGATGTGCGGGAAAAAATTCGCAGCGTTCGCGAGCTGGACGCCTCCCGCGAAGTCGCCCGCCTCGATCTGAAACTCTCTCAGCAGTCTCTCGATCTCGTCCAGGCAAAATTCGATCAGGGCCGCGCCACTCTCCGCGACATCGAGGAAGCTCGCCTCGACGAGAGCGACAAATGGGTCGCTTTCCTCGACGCCGATTTCGCCCGCCAGCAGGGCCAGTTAACGCTCCTCCAGGCGACCGGCCAGTTGGCAAAAGTCTTCCAGTAGCACTAACGCCAAATCGCGACTTGGGCCTGCCGTCGAAATCGAGTAAACTTGTACAGATTCGCAATGATAGGCCGTACCGGCCTGAGTCCTGGGCTTCCACGCAGTCCTGAGGGGGTTTTGAATGGCGTCTGTGATGAAGACTTTGTTGCTCAATCCGCCGAGTTTCGAGAATTTTGACGGAGGCGCCGGTTCGCGCTGGCCCGCCACGCGCGAAATCGAGTCTTACTGGTATCCGGTCTGGCTCACGTATCCCGCCGGAATGCTCCCCGGCAGCCGTCTGCTCGATGCGCCTCCTCACAAGGTCAAGCCGCAGGAGACCGTCAGCATCTCGAAAGACTACGATTTCGTTGTTCTGTTCACTTCGACCGTCGGTTTCTTGAGCGATCTCCGCATGGCTCGCGCCATGAAGGTGCAGAAGCCTTCCATCAAGATCTGCTTCGTCGGACCGCAAGTCCAGATCAAGCCGGCCGAAAGCCTTCTTGCCAGCGAGGACATCGATTTCGTGGTCCGCGGCGAGTTCGATCACGCCGTCGTCGAGTATGCCAATGGCAAGCCCGTTTCTGAAATAGCCAACGCCAGCTATCTGAAAGACGGCCAGCCGGTGCACAATCCTTCGCGTCCCATGCTGCAGACCGAGGAGCTCGATGCGCTGCCGTTTGCCACCGACGTTTACCAGCGCGATCTGACCATCGAACGCTACAACGTTCCTTTCCTCCTGCATCCTTTCGTTTCCTTTTACACCACGCGCGGCTGTCCCGCGCTGTGCACTTTCTGCCTCTGGCCCCAGACACTCTCCGGCCATTCCTGGCGCGTGCGTTCGGTGGAAAGCGTGGCTCGCGAATTCAAGCAGGCCCACAAAATGTTTCCGCAAGCCAAGGAATTTTTCTTCGACGACGACACTTTCAATATTCGCAAGGATCGCGTCCTGGCTCTCTGCAAGGAGTTCAAGCCCGTCGGCTTCCAGTGGTCCTGCACCGCGCGCTCCCACGGCGACTACGAAACTCTCAAGGCCATGGCCGATGCCGGTTGCCGCCTGCTGATCGTTGGCTTCGAATCCGGCGACGCGCAAATCCTGAAAAACATCAAAAAGGGCGCCACCACCGAAATGGGCCGCAGCTTCGTGCAGAATTGCAAGAAGGTCGGCATTCGCGTCCACGGCGATTTCATTATCGGCCTGCCCGGAGAAACCAAAGACACCATCGAGAAGACCATGCAATACGCTCGCGAGCTCGATTGCGAGACCATCCAGGTTTCCATGGCTCACGCCTATCCCGGCACCGCTCTTTACGATCAGGGCATGCGCGAAGGTTTCCTCGCCGGCGAAGCCATCACCGACGACGGCGGCCACCAGCTGCCGCATCTTCAATACGAAGGTCTCTCGCGCGAATATATGGTCGAATCCGTCAATCGCTTTTACGACTCCTACTATTTCCGTCCGCGTGTCGCCTGGCGCATCGTTCGCGATTCTCTGTGGGACGGGCACGAGCGCAAGCGTCTCTTCCATGAGGCCGTGGATTTCCTCAAGCTTCGCCGCGACCGCTGGAAAGTGGCTCGCAAGGGCGTCGCCGAAAGGGCGCTGGTTTCTGTTCCGTCCATCGAGCCGCGCACTCCGGCCGGAATCGTCGGCGAATCCCACGGCGCATGACCTCTTCGCCGGGCCTGCATTTCAAGACCTTCGTCTTGATGCTCGTGATGGTGATTTTTGGCCCGGTCGGCGATGTTTTTCTCGGCAAAGGGATGAAGGAAGCCGGCTCCGTTTCCGCCTGGGTGCCCTTGCAGCTCCTGCATCTGTTCGTGCGAGCTTTCCTGAGTCCCATGGTTTGGCTCGGCATCGCCTGCCTGCTCGCTTTTTTTGCCGCCTACACTCTGGTTCTCTCCTGGGCGGATTTTAGCTTCGTCCAGCCCGCTTCTGCTTTCTCTTACGGCATCGTCGCGCTGCTAGGCCATTATTTTCTGCGCGAGACGATCCTGCCTCTGCGCTGGGCCGGAATCATCGCCATCTGTTTGGGAGTATTCTTCGTGGGACGCACGCCGCCCCGCACCACCGCTCCCGCGCCGGCGGCGGCCGTGGGGCTGGAGCTTGGCCGATGATCGCAGGCCGGGAAATCTCGGACCATGATCGCTGAAATTATTCTCCTCGCGCTGATCGTCTTCGCCGGCACCGGCGGCGAGCTTTGCCTCACTCGCGGCATGAAGCAGATCGGCGAAGTTCACGATTTTCGCCCGCTCGCCCTGCTCCGCGTTTTCCTCCGTGCCGCTCGCGTCGGCTGGATGTGGCTCGCCATCCTCCTCATGGCCACCGCTTTTTTCTCGCTGCTGGCCATGCTCTCTTTCGAGAATGTCAGCTTCGTGGTCCCGATTTCCGCGCTGAGTTACGCGATCGGAGCCTACGGCGGATCGCTATTCCTCGGTGAAAAAGTCACGCCGCAGCGCTGGCTCGGCGTCCTTCTGGTTTGCTTCGGTGTTTTTCTTGTTTGGAAGGGCCGGGGATAATCGCGCCATGCCAGGCAGCATCTCCGGCACGGTGCTTCGTGACGCGCTTCTGGTCCTTGCCGTAATTCCACTCGTTTATTATTTCGTCGCCATCGTGGCAGCCGCGCGATTTTTCCGGCGTGCTGCGGCGTCCCCTCCCGGTGCGAATTTCGCTCCGTCCCTCAGCATCCTCAAGCCGGTTCGCGGTCTCGATCGCGAAGCCTATGAAAACTTCGCCAGCTTCTGCCGCCAGGATTATCCGCAGTTCGAAATTCTTTTTTGCGTCTCGGATCAGCTGGATCCCGCCGTGCCCGTGATCGAGCGGCTCATTCTCGATTTTCCCCAGCGTGCCATCCGCCTGTTGATTGGTTCGGACGCGCTCGGCGCGTCCGATAAGGTCAACAAACTGTGCCGCCTGGCGAGCGAAGCCAAAAATCAGATTTTGATGGTCACCGATAGTGACGTCCGCGTGGACCCCGGTTTCCTTCGCGCGGCCGTCGCTCCCTTTGCCGGCGCCAAAGTCGGCGGAGTCACCTGTCTCTATCGCGGGCTGACCGACGGCGGTTTCGCCGCCAATCTGGAGGCTCTCGGCAACAGCGCCGATTTCGCCGCCGGCGTTCTCGTCGCCCGCCTCGGCGGAGACATTAATTTCATGCTCGGCGCCGTGATGGCCGTCACTCGCCCCGCGCTCGCGGAAATCTGCGGATTCGAATCGCTGGTGGATTTTTTCTGCGATGACTACGAACTCGGCAATCGCATCGCCGCCCGCGGCCATCGCGTCGTGCTCAGCGACTTTCCCGTCGCCATCGTCTACCCTCGCGAGTCGCTGGCCGAAGCCTTCCGTCACCAACTTCGCTGGAATCTCAGCATTCGCTTCTCGCGTCCCGGCGGTCACCTCGGTCTGATTTTCACGCAAGCCCTGCCGTGGGCCATCCTCGGCGCCGCGTTGGCGCCCACTCGCGCCGTGGCCCTCGGTTTTCTCGCCGCCTATCTGGTCTGCCGTATCTCGATGGCCGTCTCCGTCGGCGCCGAAGGCCTGCGCGATCCTCTCGTCTCTCGCCATATCCTCCTGCTTCCGCTCCGCGACGCCTTCGCCTTCCTGGTCTGGCTAGCCAGCTTTTTCCCGCAACGCATCCGCTGGCGCGGCCAGCAATTCAAAATCCGCAAAAAACGGCTCGTCCCCGTGTCCCCCGCTTCTCGGTAGCGCAGGCGGTTGCTAGGATTGCTGCGCGAGCGCGCTCGGAAGACGAATAAATAAATGGTATTCAGCGGCTTGAAAAGTAACGCTTGACATATAATGCTGCTAATTATATATTGTTCTTGTGATTATGTCGTTTAAAACTTTGGATACTCAACGATTGTTCAACGACGAGCGAGTCGGGCCCTGGCGGCAAATTGAAGGCGTCGCGCGGCGAAAGCTAATCATGGTGCACGCGGCGGCAAGATTGGACGATTTGAAGGTGCCTCCGGGCAATAAGCTTCACAAATTAGGCGGTGACCGAGAAGGTCAGCACGCGATACGGATTAACGACCAGTATCGCGTGTGCTTTGAATGGCGGGAAGGCAATGCGTACCACGTGGAAATCACGGACTATCATTAGGAGGAGACCATGACCAAGCTAAAGCCAATTCATCCGGGAGAAATTCTTCGCGAAGAATTTATGAACCCGCTTGATCTCAATCCCAACAGGCTGGCTATGCTTCTGCGAGTAGCCGCGCCTAACATGTATGAGATCGTTAACGAGCGAGGTGGCATCTCTTCGGAAATGGCTCTTAGGCTTGCGCGCTTTTTCAGTACCACACCCGAATTTTGGCTTAATCTTCAAACGCATTACGACCTTGCGATTTCAAAACGAGAGTCGGAAGATGACATCAATCGTGATGTTCAGCCTATGACTAAGACCGCATAAGCGATTCGCGGAAAATTACAGGTCCAACGTCCGAAATTAGTGGCGCGCGAATCAAACTCATCATTGCCGGCTTCTCCGCGCGGTTGACGAATTCTTACGCCCCCGGTAAAGTACCTTCTGGCCCTCGCGGCCGTTCTGTTGTCTCCCTCGGCTGGGAGGTCGTACAATTGGCAGTACATCAGCCTCTGGAGCTGACTATCCTGGTTCGAGTCCAGGCCTCCCAGCCAAATTTCCGAAGCCTTTAGACCCCGAAACGAAATTGATGCTCCGCAGTCGCTGTCCTAGTCTGCGGGGCGCGCGCAAATTTTGTTCCTCAGTCCCCGCCCATCGCCTTTCATCGGGAAAACGAATTGGAACGATTCGTTCTTCTGCTTTTCTCCCTCTCTCGAAAAAGCTACTATCAAGTGTTCGATCGCGCGCGAAGTTCTGCTCGAAGCTCCGCTCGATTCGCATCGGGCCGCCATTCCAACCCGCTAGGAGACACGCAAACATGGCTGCAAGCACCAAGATCGGCATTCTTACCGGCGGCGGCGACGTCCCGGGCCTCAATTCCGTGATCAAGTCCGTCGTCTATCGCGCCGGCGAATTCAACCGCAGCGTCATCGGCATTCGCAAGGGCTGGAAAGGCCTCACGCATCTCGACCGCACGGACGATCCCACTTACGTCCTGCCGCTCACGCGCGAAAATACCCGCACCATTGACCGCTTCGGCGGCACCATGCTGCACACCTCGCGCACCAATCCTCGCCGCATGGCCGAGTCCAAAATTCCGTCGAACGTTTCTCCCGAGCGGCTCAAGAAACTCAAATTCGACGACCAGACCTACGACTTCACTCCCATCGTCATCGAAAATCTCGAAAAGCTCGGCATCGGCTGCCTCGTCGCGATCGGCGGCGATGACACACTCAGTTTCGCCTCGGCTCTTTCCGCCGCCGGATTTCCCGTCGTCGCCGTGCCCAAGACCATGGACAACGACGTGCAGGGCACCGAATACTGTATCGGCTTCTCCACCGCCATCACCCGCGCCAAGGAAGCCATCACCCGCCAGCGCACCACCATCGGTTCGCACGAACGCATCGGCATCTTCCGCATTTTTGGCCGCGACGCCGGCTTCACTGCGCTCTTCACCGCTTACGTCACTTCCGCCCGCTGCCTCATTCCCGAATTTCCTTTTAATCTCGATCGCGCCATCCAGCTCCTGGTCGAAGACAAAAAAAACAATCCGAGCAACTACTCGCTCGTCGTCGTTTCCGAAGGCGCCATGTGGGAGCAGGGAACTGTCGCGGAAGTCGGCGAAGCGGACGCTTTCGGCCATCGCAAAAAAGTAGACGTCGGCCACGCCCTCGCCGACGAAGTCACCCGCCGCACCGGAGATGAAACCATGGTCAGCGATCTCACCTACGATCTTCGCAGCGGCTCGCCCGACGCCATCGACCAGATCGTCGGCACTACCTTCGCCAACATCGCCGTCGAGTTGATCCGCGACGGAGTTTCCGGCCGCATGACCGCCATTCAGAACGGCTGCTACGCTCACGTGCCTCTGCCCGACACATCTCTCGGCGCGCGCAAGGTGGACATCAAGACGCTATACAACACCGAGCGCTATCGCCCCAACTACAGCTCCAAACTGGGCGCGCCCCTGCTCTTCAATCAAATCTAGCGGGCAGCCAACATTTTTCTTACGCGGGAGGATGTTCGAGAAAAACGTGTGTCCGATGAAGTTGCTGCGGATCCGCTTCCTTCAGCGATCCTTTTTTCGCGCCTCTTTAATCTGTTCCACGAACTCTTTCGCCACTCTCACGATCGCTTTATAATCGCCGCTCTTCGCTCCGGCCGTCAAGCTCCCTCCCACGCCCACCGCCGCGCATCCCGCGCGAATCCATTCCCCCACATTTTCCACCGTCACGCCGCCCGTCGGCATCAGTGACGCTTGCGGCAGCGGCCCCTTCACCGCCTTCACGAACGCCGGACCCAACAGCTCTCCCGGAAACAATTTCACGATATCCGCTCCCGCTTCCATCGCCGCCACGATCTCCGTCATCGTCGCCGCCCCCGGCATATACGGCACCTGATATCGGTTGCACAGCCGGGCCGCCTGCGCGTTCAGCGACGGGCCAACCACGAATTGCGCGCCCGCCAGAATTGCCGCTCGCGCTGTCTCCGCGTCCAGCACCGTGCCCGCGCCGATCAGGATCTCGCCCGCCCGGTATTTTTTCGCCAGGCCCGCGATCGCGCCCGTCGCTCCCGGCACCGTGTACGTCAGCTCGATGGCCGCCACGCCGCCCTCGACGCAGGCCTCCGCAATCCTCTCCGCCTGCTCCGAACTTTCCGCGCGCACCACCGCCACCAACCCGCCTTCCATGATCTTCCCCAGCACTTTCCATTTTTGCATCGCAAAATTCCTTTATGCTTTGTTTTCCGCCGAATACTCAAACGGCTGCGCACCCGTGAGACCGCGGCGCTATGCCTTCTTCGCTCCCGTGCCTGCTTCTTGAAATGCCATTCCGCCCAGCGGCAGCATCAGTCCTCCATCCGCCACCATCACCGATCCGGTCACAAACGACGCTTCGTCGCTCAAAAGAAACGCGATCACGTGCGCCATCTCCTCCGCTTCGCCCATTCGTCCCAGCGGATGAATCTTGTGCGCCGCTTCGATCACCCCCGCCGGATTGTCGTCCAGAGAAGCCGCCCACCGCAGCATCGGCGTGTCGATCGCTCCGGGGCACAGCGCGTTCACCCGAATCTTGTCCTTCGCATAGTCCAGCGCCAGCGAACGCATCAGTCCCAGTAGCGCGTGTTTGCTCACCATGTACGCCAGCGAATTCCGCTGCGCTCCCAGCGATTGCACCGAGGCCGTCAGCGCGATCGCTCCGCCCCCGCGCCGGATCATGTGCGGAATCGTTTCTTTCGAGATCAGGAACGCGCTCTTCAGATTCACTCCCAGCACTTCGTCCCACTCTTCTTCCGTCGTGTCCGTCGCGTTCCCGTACCGCTGGATTCCCGCGTTGCTCGCCAGCGCATCGATTCCGCCAAACTCCCCGAGGATCCTGGTCACCAGCCGCTCCACCTCGGCCCGCTTGCTCAGGTCGGCCGCGAAGAATTGAATGCGCTGGGCGTCCCCTCCGCTCTCGCGCACCACCTTCGCCCCCGCTTCCGCATTCCAATCCACCACCGCCACCGTGGCTCCGCGCGCCAGCAGTTCCAGGCTGCAGGCCCGCCCGATTCCCGAGCCGCCTCCCGTTACTACCGCTACTTTTCCGGCGAAGTTCATCTTGTATGCCAGCCCGTGCGCCAAATCCCGCGCGCCACAAAATTGTCTTGGCGATGGTACGATGCCGCGCCTCGCCTCGCAAGCCCGCGCCCCGCGCTCTCGCCGCAAATGTCCTGGCTGCCCGGCGGCACAACTGCTTTGTGTCTCCTGTTTAGTAAATGGCCGCCGTCTGCTTTCGTCGCAGGATCGTCGTTTTTCCAGTTTGGCGGTTCCGCCCATCTCCCGCGCCTTTGCATTCTTCAGGCACGGTTATCGTTTACCTTGGCCGCGTTTTGATTAGTTTCCGTAATCGCACCGATAAGAAAGTTCTTGACATCAATTGTCGCCCTGTATACGTTAGTCCCACTTCAAGGGGCGAGGTTTCGTGTTTCCCTATCGTGGGGACTCACCAGCTTCGCGTAGCGGCGGTAACGCGCCGTTGTTTTGAATTCGTTTTAGGGGTGGGAGGAAATAATGAGAGAGTCGTTCAAGCGGCTTTTGGCCGCCTGTGCCGTTGCGTTCTGCCTTGCTTTGGCTTGCTTCTTGGTCTTCAGCGCGCCAGCTTTCGCTCAATCCACTTTCGGCACCGTCACCGGCACCATCACTGACTCGTCCGGTGCTGCCATCCCCGGCACTCAAGTCACGCTCACGAATACGGCCACCGCCACCAAGGTCATGCAGATCACCGGCTCGGACGGCCTCTATACTTTCGTCAACGTCATTCCCGGCGACTATCGCTTGGACGCCGAAAAGTCGGGATTCAAGCATTTCACCCGCGACCCTGTCGTGGTCCAGGTCCAGCAGGACGTGCGCATTGACGTTCCGCTCGAAGTGGGCGCCGTCAGCCAGACCATCGAGGTCACCTCGGCTAC
>JBAVQT010000353.1:0-4535 GCA_049694295.1 Candidatus Acidiferrales bacterium | reverse complement strand
GGAGTATCGTCTTGATGATCGAACCACCGCCCCAGCATGGGAGGAATGCCCAGGATCGGCAGCGTCCCTTCCGTCGTTCGCAGCGCGCGCACCTGCTCGGGCTGCGCCAGTCCCGTCACGCTCACGGAATCTTCCGAGTACATCCCCACTTCCTGAAATGAGCGATTCTGTTCGCGATAAATGAAGTACATCGAGGGGCACATATTCAGCTGTTTGAGGTTGATTCCTGGCGCGGTGTGCCACAGGCCGATCAGTTGGTCGGGCTGCGGGTAGCTGAGAGGCTTCAGCAGCACGCCGCGAACCACGCTAAACACCACGGTGTTCGCTCCGATGCCCGCCGCCAGGGTGATCAGCGTGGCCAGCGTGAAGAGCGGCGCGCGGCGAAAGCGGCGCAGGATTTGGTTCAGCTGCGCGGTGAAATTCCCCATGAAAATGCCTCCCGGCTGATTGGGCAGAGCTAATGCCGCGTTAGACGTAACTGCGGTCTCGATAGGTAGTACGCGAGTGTTTCGGAAAATGTTCCTGAATTGTGAGGAAAAGCGGTTTTGAATGATCGCTTATGGAACAGAGTGGAATCTGAAGGCCACCGTTCGCGCGGAGTGTGGCGCCACGGTCACAGACTGGTCCAGCGTGCCAAATTTTTCCTGCCAGGCTTCGATCGTGTAGGTTCCCGGAGGCAGATTCGCCAGCGAAAAGGCGCCGGAACGCGAGGTCACCGCAAAATAGGGGTGGTCAAACACGAACAGATACCCCCGCATCCACGGGTGCACGTTGCACATCAACGGGATAGCCAGTTCGGGATGCTCGAAGTTGACTACCACCGGAGGCTGGTTCGGCTGCTCCGAGCGGTTCCAGGCGCTGTTGATCTTCGGCAGCGCGTGAATGTTGTGGACCGTCGAATCCTCGTTGCTGATTTCCAGAGACTGTCCCACCCGCAGGGCCACCACGTGAGGCTCATAGAGGCAGCCCTTCTGGCCGAGAATAGCCGGCGCCGCCGGCCTCGGAAAATCGTAGCGTCCTAGCACCGATTTCACGTACACCACCACGTTCGCCAATGCGCGATGGTCGTCCGTGACCACGTCGGGAAAATCCGCCGGCGTCGCATGGAGTCTCTGGCAATCCGGCGCAGCCGACATATCGATGGGTTTCGGTGCCGGAATCGGACCATCGAAAGACACAGTGCCGGAAACCGACCCGCTGACCGCCGGATCAAGCGTAAGCAGGGGAGTTGCAGTCGCCAGCGGCGCGGGTGCGCCCGGTTTGTTGCACGAAAACGCGGCAAAACTCAATGCCATCGTCAGCAGCACTGCGGGCCGAAATTTTCTCATGCGTTAAGCGCAAACCTCTCGATGTCTTGCAACCCAAACAATCACACGAATGAGTGTAGCAGGCAAGAATACGGAGGCGTAATTCGTGAGCGACCGCGTGCTGGCGCCAGGCGAGTTAAAAACTACGACGCCATCGAAGCCACGCCGTCGCGCAGCCCCACCGACCGCAGCACCAGGTCGGCCAGCGAGCGAATCAGCAGCGGCGAATCGTTCAGCGCCGGCATCATGTGGAAATCGGAGACTCCCAGAGCCGAAGCTCCCTTGCGCGCCTCGATATTGATTTCGTGAAGCGTTTCGATGTGGTCGGTGAGAAACGCGATCGGCACCACCAACATTCGCTTTACGCCGGCCCGAGCGAGATCCTCGATCGTGGTCGTCAAAGATGGCTGCAGCCATTTCTGCGGACCCACCTTGCTCTGAAAGCAAAGCGTGTGCGCGTTGGGCCACGCGCCCAGCTCGCGAACCAGATTCACCGTCTGCGCGATCTGTTGCGGATAGGGATCGCCCTTCTCCACCAGCGCCAGCGGCAGGCCGTGCGCGCTGAACACCAGATGAATGTCGTCGCGGTCGGGAAGAAAAAGCAGCAGCGAATTGATGCGGTCCACGATCGCGGCGATGTAGTCCGGATGATCGAAAAAATGATCGATGGTGTGCACCGCAACGCCCCCGGGCGCGCGGTATAACCGTTTCCATTCCTTCAGGCTCGACCCCGTCGTGGCGAAAGAATATTGCGGATACAGCGGCAGCAGCACCAGTTCGTCGTAAGGCTTCGATTTCAGCGCGGCGATAGCTTCCTCGGTGCTCGGATGCCAGTAGCGCATCGCCACCATGCACCGCGCGTCGAGATGCGGCTGCAGCGTCGCTTCCAGCGCGGCAGCCTGCTGTTCGGTCAGCCGCCGGATGGGCGAGCCGCCCCCGATTTCCGCGTAGTTGTGCACCACTTTCTTGGCCCGCGTGGTCGAGATCAGTTTTGCCAGCGGCTTGCGCGCCAAAAACGAGCCGGGAAAATTGATGATGTCTGGATCGCAGAACAGCCGATAAAGAAAAGGCTCGACGGCCTCGAGCGTGTCCGGCCCGCCCAGTTGGAAGAGAACCACGGCGATGCGCCTGTGCGAAGTCATCGTGACGCCCTCATTATACGAGATATCGCCAGCGATTGAGAATGAAGCCACAGCGGAACGCAGCTGTGAATCAGGGACGGCCGATCTGGTCCCTCAGCCGGGCGATTTCATCGCGCAGGCGGCCGAGCCGCCGGGCGATCGATACCTCATAGCCGAAAAAAACAGCCCAGACGACCATCCACGCGACAAACAGATTCGCAAAGTTTTTCATATCGCCCGATCCCCTTCCGCCCGATTCGCTTCGCAAAGTTTCGCGAAGTGTTTCATGAATCCAGATTCCCTGCCGGGTCCCGCCGCGCGCCATCCTCGGCCGCAAAACTTTGCGACTCGATTTGAATCCGCAGATCGTCGGCTTCGCGCGTCAGCAGTTCCAGCCGGTAACGGTCCACCAGCACCAGCACCATGATCGCCAGCACCGCGACCGCGCATAACAGCAGCACCTTCCCCATCGTCGGATCGAGGCCGGAATTTGCGCCGCCCAGGATCACCGGCTGCGGATGCTGCGTCCGCCAGAGCCGATTCGAAAGATAGACCAGCGGCACATCCAGAAATGCAAAAATGCCGAAAAGCGCCGATAGCGAGGCGCGCCGTTCCGGATCCTCCACCAGATCGCGCAGCAGCAGATACGAAATATATAGCAGCCACAAAATGAAAGTCGTCGTCAGCCGCGCGTCCCAGGTCCACCAGATGCCCCACACCGGCTTCGCCCATAGCGGCCCGGTAATCAGCCCGATGGTGCAGGCGATCACGCCAACTTCCGCGGCCGAGACGCCCAGCGCATCCCATTTGCGGCGCCGCGTGACGAGCCAGCCGATATTCGAGACGAACACGATGGTAAAGGCGGTGAAGCAGGCGATCCAACTCGGCACGTGAAAATAAAAAATGCGCTGGATCAGATGCATGGTGGATTCGTCGGGCGCGATGAAAAGCGCGGCATAGCCCGCAAAAGCGATCAGCGCAAAGAGCGCCACCGCCACAACGGCGCGAAAATAAGATGGCTTGGCCAAGAGTTCCTCGTTCATACCCGTTCGTTCATCTCGATTGCTCTTCATTTCGCTTCATTCGGCATCGCGCCGCTTCATTCTTCGAAAAGATAATCGCACAGAAGCCATGAGGCTGTCAGAAACACCAGATCAAATCCGCCAAGAAACGAGAGCCAGGTGCTATCCAGGGCCGGGTCGAGCGCGAAAAGCGACGCCGTGGACTCCACCGCCGCAATCAGCAATGGCGCAAGAATCGGCAGCAGCAGCAGCGGCAGCAGCAGTTCGCGCATGCGGGCCTGCGCCGAGATAGCCGAAAACACCGTGCCGGTCACCACGATCCCGAATGTGCCCAGCGCCAGCACCAGCGCCAGACGTCCCACGATCCCGAAGATCGAAATATTGTAGAGCACCCCGAAAATCGGCACGAGCACCACTTCCGCCGCCGCCAAAAACAAAAAGTTCGCCAGAATTTTCCCCAGCAGTATCGCAAACGACGAAATGGGCGCAAGCCGCAGCGCGTCCAGCGTGTCGTTGGCGCGCTCCCGAGCGAAAGACGGATTCAGCATCAGCGAAGCCGCGAAAAGAAATGCAATCCACAGCAGTCCGGGGCCGTAGCGGCGCGAATCTGCCGCCGTGGGATCGAACGCGAAGCTGAAGAGTACCACCACGATCAGCGCGAAGACGATCGTGGCGTTCAGCAGTTCGCGCGTGCGGAATTCCAGCCGCAGCTCTTTCCCCAGAATTTGCAGCGCCGCGCGCCAGGTGGGCATCTAGCCGTCCGCCCGGAGCGCCGCCAGCAACGGACGCGGATCGCCTGCGGGCCCGGAGTCGCGATCGAGGCGCCCGGCGGCGAGCACCATGGCGCGCGTGGCGAGATCGAGCGATTCGTTCCGCGCGTGCGTGGACATCAGAATCGTGCAGCCCGAGCTCCGCAGGCGCGCCAGCGCGGAATTAAACCAGGCCAGCCCGTCGCGATCGAGACCCGCCGCTGGCTCGTCAAGCAGCAGTAGTCGCGGCGAACCCAGCAGCGCCCGTGCAATCGCCAGCCTCTGGCGCATGCCTCGCGAAAATGTGCGTACCAGGGAGCGAGCGCGCCACGCCAG
>JBAVQT010000352.1:0-4902 GCA_049694295.1 Candidatus Acidiferrales bacterium | reverse complement strand
GTCGGTGTCGGACATTATGTATTCGCTGGAATCAGAAGCTCTAGACTGAATCGGCCGGCGCAAAAATTCAAGCAGCGGCGGTCGCCAGTGTTGTCGTTTTCGCAATCGCCGCACGCTCCAAGACAACCGGAACAAGCAGGCGCAGGAATGCGCCGCGGCGTGTGCGACTGCTATGCGGGGCGCGGCAGTTGCACGGAGTGGTGCGCGACGTATTCGTGTAGATTCGCCAGAATCAGCAGCAGTTCCAGCATGCGGTCGCGCTGCTCGGCGTTGGGATGATCCGCCCCATCTTCCAGATTCTTGACGATAGCCAGCGCGTCGGAGAGAAGCCATTCCAGGCGGGTGGGTTCCAGCGACGACCCGCGGCGGCAGGCGTCCAGCGATTCCTCGGTTCGCGAGAAAGCCTCATCGAGGAAATGATCCAGGCAGAGCTGTTCGCCCGCCAGGTCGCGCGGGATTGGGCTCGGGCAATTTATCCTGCGGCAAACACTCGATACTGCGGAATTCATGAACCACCCTGTTCAAATATTGACCAAAGACTAACACATTTCTACGGTGGTGGCCGGGCTGTGCGATAAGAGGCACTAGCGCGTTCGCTGTGCGCGTCTGCGCGCAAGATGAGAGAAGCGCCGGAAGGTCGGTCAATGTTGAAAAAACGGAGCGCGATCGGGACGGGCTCGAAGCTTCTTAGGACTCAGTCCCGTGGCACTTCTTAAATTTTTTGCCTGAACCGCAGGGACAAGGATCATTGCGGCCGACCTTGACCCCGGCGCGCACGGGTTTCGGCGCCTCGGCCTGCGCTGGTCCAGCCTGAAACTGCAGATTCTGCTGCTGGCGCTTTTGGCGTTCCTCGATCTGCTTGGCTTCGGCTTCGGGACGCGCCGGCTGCATCAGGAACAGGAAGCGCACCGCTTCGGTGTCGATGCGGTCCATCATGTCTTCGAACAGCGTGAACGCCTCTTTTTTGAATTCGACCAGCGGATCTTTTTGACCGTAGCCGCGCAGGCCGATGCCTTCCTTCAGATGATCGAGCGTCAGCAGGTGGTCTTTCCACTGCGCGTCAACGATATCCAGCAGAATGTGGCGCTCGAGCCAGCGCAGCGTCGGCGCCGAGAAAAGAGCTTCCTTCTCGTCGTAGCGCGTGCGGACTTTTTCGGTCATGGTGTCCGCCAGCTGATCGTGATTGAGATCGAGCAGGTCAATGCCCGCGGTCTTTAAATCCAATCCAAACTGATTGAGAATCTCGTTGTTGAACTGCGTTGCGTTCCACTGGTCGGGGTGCTGCGTGCTGGGGCAATAAGTATTCACCAGCGATGCGGCAATAGCCTCCGCGCGCTCCAGCACGAACTCCTTCTGGTCGCGGCCTTCCAGGAACGAGCCGCGCAGCGAATAGATGGTTTCGCGCTGCTTGTTCATCACATCGTCGTATTCCAGCAGGTGTTTGCGCGCTTCAAAGTTCTGCGCTTCCACGGATTCCTGCGCGCCTTCGATGCGCTTGCTGATCAGCCGCGATTCGATCGGCACGCCTTCCGTCATTCCCAGGCGGTACATCAGCGCTTTCACGCGATCGCCGCCGAAGACGCGCAGCAAATCGTCTTCGAGCGAAAGAAAAAAACGCGACGATCCAGGATCGCCTTGGCGGCCTGCGCGGCCTCGCAGCTGATTGTCAATGCGGCGTGCTTCGTGGCGTTCCGTGCCCAGAATATGAACCCCACCCAGCGCGATCACCTCCTCGCGCTCGCTCCGGCACTGATCGGCATACTCATCGTAAATCGGCTTCCACTGATCCAGAGGGACCTGAAAGATTTTGCCTTCTTGCTGGAAAAGAACCATCGCCGAGGACGGTGCGAGCGCGTCCGCAGCCGATCCCGCTGTCGCGTTCAGAGTAGAAGACGAAGCGCCGTTCCCGCCCGCTGCGGGCGGAGCCGTGCTCGATGTCGACGACCCCGCGCCTCCAGAGCCTGCGGCTGCAGCCGCTGCGGCTGCATCGGCCTGGGCCGTGGTTTCCGTGCCGGGAGCGCTGCCGATTACGGCCGCTGCAGGCGCGTACGGCATGGCCAGTTTGTTCTTCAGGCAATATTCGCGCGCCATTGCTTCCGGATTGCCGCCCAGCAAAATGTCGGTCCCGCGGCCCGCCATGTTGGTGGAAACAGTAACGGCGCCCTTGCGCCCGGCCTGCGCGATCACTTTCGCTTCGCGCTCGTGCTGCTTGGCGTTGAGCACCTGATGCGGTATTCCGGATTTTTTCAAAAGTTCGGCAATTTTTTCCGATTTTTCGATCGAGATGCTGCCCACCAGCACCGGTTGCCCGCTTTCGAAGTATTGCCGAATGCCGTTCGCCTTCGTGCCGTCCTCTTGCTGAATTCCGTTCACCGCAGCTTCGAATTTTTCCGCTTCCGTGCGATACACCACGTCGGAATGCTCGATGCGAATCAGAGGCTTGTTGGTGGGAATCTGGCAGACGTCCAGTCCGTAAATCTTGTTGAACTCGGGCGCCTCGGTGCTGGCCGTGCCGGTCATTCCGGAAAGTTTCTTGTACATGCGGAAATAATTCTGAAATGTGACCGTGGCCAGCGTTTGGTTTTCGCGCTCGATCTTCACGCCTTCCTTGGCTTCCACGGCCTGGTGCAGGCCGTCGGACCAGCGGCGTCCCGGCATTTGCCGGCCGGTGAACTCATCCACGATCACCACTTCGCCGTCCTTCACCACGTAATCCACATCTTTTTCAAACAGCGCGTGCGCGCGCAATCCCTGGTACACGTGGTGGAAAATATCCAGATTGGCAGGATCGAAAAGATTGCCGACACTCAGCAGGCGCTCGCACTTCGAGACACCCTCCTCGGTCAGCGTTGCGGTGCGCTGTTTTTCGTCCAGCGTATAGTCGATTTCCAGAATCAATTTGGGGATGATCTTGTCGATCTTGTAATACTTGTCGGTCGATTCCTCGGCCGGCCCGGAAATGATCAGCGGCGTGCGCGCTTCGTCGATCAGAATCGAGTCCACTTCGTCCACGACCGCGAAGTGATGGCCGCGTTGCACCTGGTCCTTCACGTCGTACTTCATGTTGTCGCGCAGATAATCGAACCCAAATTCGTTGTTGGTGCCGAAAGTGATGTCGGCGGCGTACGCTTCGCGGCGCTGCTTGTCGTCCAGATCGTGCACGATCACGCCCACCGTCATCCCCAGCAGCTTGTATATCGGCGCCATCCATTCCGCGTCGCGTCGCGCCAGATAGTCGTTGACCGTCACGATATGCACGCCCCGGTTGGTCAGCGCGTTGAGATATGCCGGAAGAGTCGCCACCAGCGTCTTGCCTTCGCCTGTTTTCATTTCCGCGATGCGGCCCTGATGCAGCACCATGCCGCCCAGCAGTTGCACATCGAAATGGCGCATGCCCAGCGTGCGCCGCCCGGCCTCGCGCACCGTGGCGAAGGCGCGCGCGGCTACCGGTTCCAGCGCGTCCTGCAGGATTTTCTTGTAGCTCGGGTCTTTCGGATCTATCTCGCGGAGCGCTTCCTGCACCTCGGCGCGCAGTTCGGCCGTTTTCGCCGCCACCTCCTCATTGGTGAGCACTTTCATTGCCGGCTCGAGGCCGTTTACCTCGTCCACGAACGGCTGCAGACGCTTCGCGTCCCGTTCATGTTTCGTGCCGATGAAGCGGCCGATTACACTTTCAATTAAATTTTCGACGTCCATTTTTTTCGGCTTTGACCGCTTGCGGCCCTGAATTCGCCGCAAGGCGGATCTCAGGATTGGGCGGGTTCGCTGCGCCGGCTCCCCAGGCAAGAAAGCGATCGCGTCTAGTTCGACCGCCGGTTCAATTCCACATGTCTCGACTTTCTATTGTAGCCCGTCACGCGCTCCGGCGCAAAATGCCATCGGAGAGTTTGGTGCGCGACGCCTTGCTGCGCGTGATGGGCCGTTCTATGATGGAAGGCCAAGCTGGCGAGCGTGAACGCGCCTGTGTGGCCTGCGGCGCGTGGCATTCATGCCGGCCGCCGCGGGGCAAGGGCATGCGGAAGAGGATCCGATGACGAGTGGACCGACGCAGGAAGCGGTGATCCAGGCGCTGCGCAGCGTAATAGACCCCGAAGCGCACAAGGACATCGTGACCTTGCAGATGGTAAAGGGTCTGCAAATCAATGACGGCGCCGTGACGGTGCTGGTCAAGCTGCCGGCGCCGGCCAGCCCGCTGAAGCAAACGATTGAAAAAGATGTGCGCGCGGCCCTGGCCAATGTGCCCGGTGTGCGCAGTGCCGAAGTGAAGCTCGATGCAGGCGCGCCCGATAGCAAGCGCCTGCAGGACAAGGCTCCGATCGCGGGGGTGAAAAATCTGGTAGCGGTCGCCAGCGGCAAGGGTGGCGTCGGCAAGACCACGGTGGCAGTAAATCTGGCAATCGCGCTCCGCAAAATGGGCGCCACGGTCGGCCTGATGGACGCGGATGTCTACGGCCCAAACGTCCCATTGATGCTCGGCGCCACCGAGCAGCCTCGCGCGCTCGATGAAAAAACAATTCTGCCGGTCGAATCTCACGGGCTGCGCACCATCTCGATGGGCCTGCTCAATCCCGGCGATAAGCCACTCGTATGGCGCGGGCCGATGCTCCATAGCGTGATGCAGCAGTTTCTGCGCAGCGTCCGCTGGGGCGAACTCGATTATCTGATCGTTGATCTCCCGCCGGGCACTGGTGACGTCCAGCTTTCGCTGATTCAGAGCGTCGCGGTAACGGGCGCGGTTCTGGTGACCACGCCCTCGGTCGTGGCGCTGGCCGATGTGCGCAAGGCCATCGAAATGTTCCGCCAGGTGAACGTCGAAATTCTCGGCGTGGTCGAAAACATGAGCTACTTCTCGTGCCCGCATTGCCAGGGGCGCATCGATGTCTTCGGCCACGGCGAAGGCGA
>JBAVQT010000351.1:0-9638 GCA_049694295.1 Candidatus Acidiferrales bacterium | reverse complement strand
CGCAACGGCCGAAACTGATTTTGTTCTGGCAGGCTTTTTGCGCTTAGGCTCGGGATCAACGAATAAGCTTTGCGGCAGCGTGTTAGAGGAGCGGGCAGCGCCCGCCGTTGCCACGATTTCCGGTGACGGTTGGGCCGCCGCTAGTCGCCGGTCGAGCTCGCGCCCGCGACCGCGGGTATATACATTCCCGCGATGTGATGCGCGATCTTTCCGGGGTTGGAATGCTCGGAATCGAGATTGGTAAGGACGATGATGGTGAACTTGTCGCCCACGTAACGGGAAATCTGGGTGGTAAATCCCTGCCACGAGCCGGCATGCTCGATCAAACGATGCCCGTTCGCTACATGGATAAACCAGCCGAATCCATACTCGCAGGTCTGGCCGTCGTTGAGCCGCATCGGCGTCCACATTTCCGCGAGGCTCGAGGTTTTCAGCAACTTGTCGGTATAGAGCGCGGCGTCCCACTTGGACATATCGACCACGTTCGTGTAGAGCGATCCGTCGGCCGTGGTGTTCAGCGAAGGCGACACCCATTCCTGATTTTTCAGCGCGCCGTCCACCAGGCGGTAGCCTGACGAACGGTTCGGAACGATGTCCGCTTCGCTGATGATGCGCGTGGCGCTCATTCCCAGCGGCTTGAAAATGCGCTGCTGCAGAAAATCGCCGTAGAATTCTCCGGTGACGCGATGAATTAAAATTCCGAGGACCACGTAGCCCGTGTTGCTGTAGCTCCATTTTTCGCCGGGCTTGAAAAGCATCGGCAGGCTCTCGGCCTTCTTGAGCAGATCGTCTTCGGTATAATCCTTCCGAAAGTCGATGGCGTGTTCGTTGCCCGACTTATCCTCGCCCGTGTAATCCGGAATGCCCGAAGTGTGCGAGAGCAGATTGCGAACCGTGATTTCCTGCCAGGCTACAGGCACGTCCGGAAAATATTTCGTGATTTTGTCGTCGAGGCCAACTTTGCCCTCCTCGACGAGCATCATCACGGCGGTTGCGGTGAACTGCTTTCCTACCGAGCCGGTCTGAAAAAGCGTTTCGGGTTTGACGGGCACATCGAGCTCGACGTTGGCCAGCCCATAGCCCTTGGCCTTGACGATTTTTCCATCGCGCACGATGGCGAGCGCGAGACCCGGGATTTTCTGCGCTTTAATCTCAGTGTCGACGTAGAGGTCCACCTGTGGCGAAAGCGTGGCGTCGCTCGCATCTGACAGCACCGATGATGTGCCGCGAGTTGCGCTTCGCCCGGCGCGAGCCTGGGGCGCGATCGCGAGGCTGGCAATACAGGCTAAGGCGAGCAGCGAGAGACATTTCACAGGCCCGGTCTCCATGGTCTGAAATTAGGAAGGCCGAGTGTACACTCAGGCGCTTACGATGAAAATGTGTAATTGGGCGTGAGGACAGAGGGGGGGCGTGGCGACAGGTGACTAGCGACGCGCACCTGGGGAAATCGAAGCTGCCAGACGAGCCGCTCGAGATGGTTTTCATCCGCGCTCCGATTATTCAATCGGCCGGGCCAGGGTTCAAAATTCTCGGCGAAGATGAGGGGCATCCCGCGCTGGTGCAACAGGGCCGGATCCTGGCGTCTACATTTCACCCTGAACTGACTTTGGACTCCGCAGTCCATCGTCACTTCCTCTCCATGATTCCCAACGGCCGAAATTGATTTTTTTGCAGGCTTTTTGCGCTTAGGATTAGCCGATGGCTGAAATCGACCCAGCAAAGGAACGCAGGCGCCTGGCGGAGCATTATGCGAAGCTGCCCGACGGCGGGCTGCGGGAGCTCGCGGCCGAAGCATACTCATTGACCGAGCTGGGACGGGGCGCGCTGCAAGAGGAGATTGCGCGGCGTGGCCTGGCGATCGACCTGCGCTCCGCGCCGCCGACGACTGAGCACTCCGTAAGGTCACCGCGCATTCTGCTGCGGCAGTTCCGCGATCTTCCCGAAGCTTTTCTGGCGCTAAGTTTGCTCAAGTCCGCCGACATCGAATGTTCTCTGGAGGATGACAACGTGGTACGGACCGACTGGCTGTGGTCCAACGCCGTCGGCGGGGTGAAGCTCTATGTGGGGGCGGAAGAAGCGTCAATCGCAGCGCAAATTCTCGATCAGCCGCCGCCGGAAAATTTCGATATCGAGGAGCTCGGCACATATCAGCAACCCAAGTGCCCGCAGTGCGGTTCGCTGGATATTTCCTTCAACGAGCTGGACAGGCCGCTGGCGTATTCGACGCTTTTTTTCGGAATTCCGCTTCCGTGGACGCGCCGCGGCTGGCGATGCCATGGCTGCGAAAATCGGTGGGAAGAAGAGAGCGTCACGCCTCCGCATTCCTAATTTGACCGGAGGCCGGCGATTTCGTGCGGCGCTCGGGGCGGTTTTCGTGCGATCCTATATGGGCTATGGAACTACCGGTTCGAGTGCTTTTCGTTTGCGTGGGTAATTGCGTGCGCAGCCAGATGGCCGAGGCCATCGCGCGAAGCATTGCGCGGGAAATTATCCTGGCCGAGAGCGCGGGAGTCCATCCACTGGGCTTCATCGATCCCACCACACAAGAGGTGCTTCGGGAAGAGAGCGTGCCCTTCGACGGGCAATTTTCGAAAGGTTTGCACAATCACGACCTTTCGTTGCCCCAGTTGATCGTGAATATGTCCGGCATGCCCGGAGAGCGCCTCTTTCACGGCAAGCCCTTTGAAGACTGGCAAGTGAGCGATCCTTTTGGCGAAAGCATCGAGACGCACCGCCGCATTTTTCAAGAAATCAAAAAACGGATCGGCGATCTGGCCGTGCGGCTGCGCGCGGCGGCGGGCGATGATGAGAACCCCGGCGCCAACGCGAATTCGGCGAGCGGCTAGCAGCGCGCTGCCAGCGCCGGGGCGCGATCCCGACGGCGTAAATCGTGCGATACTATCGGCCGTATGCGGCGCGAAAAGACCAGCGTTTCCCAGGAAGACTATCTAAAGGCTATCTGGGAGCTCGTGCAGGAGGAGCAAGTCCCCATTGCCGCCCGCCTGGCCGAAGATCTCTCGGTGACTCCGCCGGCAGTGGCCGCCGCTCTGAAACGCATGGCGCGCACCGGGTATTTGCGCGTGCAACGCAGCGGACGCATCGAGCTAACACCACGCGGGAAATCCATCGCCCAACACCTGGTGCTTCGGCACCGCCTGGCCGAAAAGCTTCTGGTGGATGTGATCGGCCTGGCGTGGGCGCGGGTTCACGAGGAGGCCGAGCGCCTGGAGCACGGCATCTCGCCCGAAGTGGCCGGGCTGCTATTGGAACGCTTTGGGCGCGATTCGCGATGCCCGCACGGAGTGCCGCTGGTGGGCGGCATGGCCCTGCTGCGGCGCAAATTCGGCGCGCGGCGGCTTTCGGATTCCGAGCCGGGCCGTTCCTATGAAGTGCTGCGAGTTTACGAAAAAGATCCCAAGTTTCTGGAATTCGTATTCGGGCTGGGGCTGATGCCCGGCGCGCGATTTCGGATTCACCAGCGCGAATACGACGAGACGATCGCACTTTCTCTCGCGCCGCGATCATCGCTGATTCATCTCGGCAAGCCCGCGACGTCGCGAATCTGGGTGCGGCGCATCGCGGCCTGATTTCGGCGCGGGGCGCGGCATGCGAATTCTTCTCCGTGGGGCAGAGCGCAGGACCGTGGCGCTCTCGCGCGAATCAGAATCTCAAATTTCGATTTTCGCATAGCCTGCGGTAAACTTTTCTCTTGCGACGCATTACTTACATTTTTCACGGACGATTTTCGGGGCTGAGTTTCTGGCGGCATATCAGCGCAGCATTTGCGCTGGCGCTTTTCCTGGGCGTAACGCTCGGAGCGCAGGAGTCCGCGGCTCCGCCCGGGGCCGTTGCCGACTCGGCCGGTCCGCCGCTGGCCTTAATTGCCGCCGAGCCTGCTTACACGAGGTTGAATTCCTGGAGCATCTTTGGCGAATACGCGCCCAACTCGAGACACATCATTCTGGGCGTTTCCGAGGACCGGCGCCTAGCCACGGGAGGCGTGGAATACGCGCGCCGGCTGGCGCTCAAGCCGCGTTTCGAGCTGGATTGGCTGATTCAAGTTCGTCCGGTGATTTTCGAGCGCGATCCGGAACTGATTGGATATAAGGATGTGGCGACGGGCCAGATCGTCTTGCCGATTCCGCCCGAGCGCGTGGTGCTGGTGACTCACACGGAATTCACGCTGCTGCCGCAAAATATTACGGCGACGGAGGCTTACTCCTCGCAGTGGACCTACGCCGGAGGAGCGAATCCGATCGGATTGAAATTCAATTTTCGGCCGCGTCACCGTTTTCAGCCGTTCGTTAGTTCGATGTGCGGTTTTATCTGGGGCACGCGGCAAATTCCGGTGCCCGGCACTACGGCTTTCAATTTCGATTTTGAATTTGGCGGCGGATTTGAGACGTACATCAGCGGGACGCACTCTTTCCGCGTCGGCTACTCGATTCATCACATGTCCAACGCCTACGTGGGATCGATCGATCCTGGCGTGGACTCCCAGCTGATGCAATTCACGTATTCGTTTGGCCACTAGGCGCGGCGATATCCTGGTTTTCCGCGGATCGAAGCTAACTGATGAATGCGGGTAACCGAACCCAGGCTTTCCTCAGGGGCTAAAGCCCCATTTTCTCAGGCTCTTCATGTCGCAGCTGAAGCTGCGACCCCCTAACGATTATCGCTGAGGCAGGATCCAGCGATTTTCGCGCGACAAAAATTCTTGCAACCAGATCCGAGCAGGACTCGTCTGTCAGTGTGGCGGCCGAGCAGCCCCCGGTACCCGATGCGCAGGGCGCTGCCCGGTCGTCGCCAATTCTTTCCTTCGGAATGACGTCTGGCAGAGCAGGGAATCATCGTGCGGGCATGCGATTGGGCCCGGACGTCCTCTAATTTCGTCCTCGAATTTAGCCAGTATTGTGCAATCCCGCGGCGATTCCGTTCATGGTAGCGCCCAGGCAATAGTTTAGTTCCGCGGTGTCGGCGCCGGCTTGCTTCCGCCGCAGCAATTCCACCTGGATGAGGCTCATGGGGTCGACATAAGGATTGCGGAGCTTGACGGAGCGTGAAAGAACGGCGTTGCGCTCGAGGAGCGCGTTCTGTCGCGTGATCCAGAGTATTTCGCGGCGGGTCCGCTCGAATTCTTCCTCGAGCATTCCGGAAACGCGCTGGCGCATTGGCTCGTCGCGAACCAGGCTGGAGTAAAACCGCGCGATGGCGGGATCGGATTTGGCCATGGCCAGCTCGACATTGCGCACCATACTGGAAAACAGCAAAAAAGCGTCCATCATCTCGCGCAGCAGCTCGGGATTGGTGGCGCGGAATTTCTCGAGGGCATATCCCACTCCAAACCAGGCCGGCAATCCGTTGCGGCTCTGCATCCATCCGAAGACCCAGGGAATGGCACGCAACTCATCGAGCTGGCGGCTACCCGAGCGCCGTGAGGGCCGGGAGCCGATGCGCAGGTGCTCGAGCTCATTGACGGGGGTGGCTTGCTCGAAATATTCGATGGCTTCGGGATTTTCCGCCACCTGCCGGCGGTAATACTCGAAGGCGTGCCGCGACATTTCTTCCATGGCGGCGTCCCAGCGGTCGTGAATCTCCTGGGTCACTTTTGGGGGGCGCAGCAGGGCCTCAAAACTTGCCGAAATCATCAGTTCGAGGTTCCATTCCGCGAGGATGGCGTCAGAATATTTCCAGTTGAGCACTTCGCCCTGCTCGGTGATGCGAATCTCGCCGGAAAAATCGCCGTCGGGCTGCGCGAGGATCGCCGCGTGGGTAGGCCCGCCTCCGCGACCGACCGTGCCTCCGCGTCCGTGAAAGAGACGCAACTTCACGCCGGAATCGCGGGCCGCCGCGTGCAGCGCGCGATGGGCTTTGTGGAGTTCCCAGGTGCTGGTCAGCATGCCGCCGTCTTTATTGGAGTCCGAATAGCCGAGCATCACTTCCTGCCAGCGGCCCCAGGAATCGAGGGTGGGCTGATAATCCGCGGTCTGCCAGATGGTTCGCATGGTGGCCGCGGCGCCGCGCAGCGCCTGGACACTTTCAAAAAGCGGCACGGGCATCAGGCCGGGATCGCTCTGGGTGGCGGCGATGCTTACGCCGCAAAGCTTGGCGAGCTGCAGAACCGCAAAGAAATCCTGGGGCGTCTCGGCGCCGCTGACGATGTAGCGGCGGATGCTCTCGGGGGGATAGGACTGCTTCAACCGGGCGATAGTCCGAAAAGTTTCGACCGTGTCCGCCGTGGCGGGCGTCAAACCGGCGGGCTGCGATGTGGGGTGGCCGGCGAGAGCGCCGGGCGCAGCGCGAAGCTCCTGCAACGCCTGGGCGTGAACGCGGACATGCTGGCGAATGTCGAGCGTATGCAGGTGAAAGCCAAAAGTGCGCACTTTCCTTACGAAGGGATCGATCAGCATTTCAGCCGTTCGCTTCCCGCGATGCGCGCATAGGCTTTCGCGCATCAAGAGGAGGTCGCGGAGAAACTCCGCCGCGTTCGCGTACGCTTCGTGGTGGGTAGCTTGCGGGTTCGGAGTTTCCGGGCGCATGGCCAGGCTGGCTCGCAGGCGGCGGGTGACGTAGCCAAGAAATCTGCGGTACGTCTCATCGGGGGAATGCAGGGCCCAATCGAAGCGGACATTCTCGATGAATCGCGAATACTCGCCGATGCGCGCCCGCAGCTCCTCCGACGCGCCAGCCTGCCGCTGCGAGTTGCTGAGGCGCTCGGTAAGCTGGGCGACATCCTGGAGATATTCCTGCAACACCACGTCGCGCGCGAGTTCGAGGGCCTCTTGGGTGGAGCTGCCGGTGACATGCGGGTTGCCATCGCGGTCACCGCCGATCCAGGATCCGAACTGCACGGCATTCGGAAGATCGCGCTCTTCGATATCGATTCCGTAGACTTCGCGGAATGCTTCGCGCATCTCGGCATAGAGGCGGGGGAGGGTCTCGAAGATGGACATGGAAAAATATCCGAGGCCCATCCAGATTTCATCGGTGACGGTGGGCTTGGCCAGGCGGACCTCGGCGGTCTGCCACAGTGAACCGATCTCTTCGAGGATGGCGGCTTCGCTAGCCGCGGCGTCCGCTTCGCTGAGCGGCAGAGTATCGAGGCGTTCGAGTTCGCGAGCGATGCGGCCGCGCTTGAGGAGCACGGTGCGGCGCGCGACCTCGGTGGGATGGGCGGTGAAAACGGGTTCGACGCGGACCTGGCGCAGGGCTTCGATGGCGCGCTCGGGAGTTACGCCGGCGTCGCGCATGCGCGCGAGCGTGCCGCGAAAGGATCCGGCGAGCGCCGGTTCCTGGCGCAGATTTGCGGCGCGACGTCTTCTCTTGCGGTGATTGGTTTCGGCGAGGTTGGTGAGTTCAAAATAAATTGCGAATGCCTTAGTGACGCGATAGGCGGTAGCCGCGTCCATCCGCGCGACGATGGCTCGCGCCTGCTCCATGAGCGCGTGATCGTCGCCGGCGCCCGTGGAGCCGGCGGATTGTTCGCGATGCTGGATGAGCAGGCGCCGAAGCCCCTCGACCATATCGAGCAGCGCCGGGCCGGCCTGCTCGAGGATGATTCTACCGAGCAGGCGTCCGAGCGAGCGGACATCGCGGCGGAGGGCGAGTTCCTTGGCGGCGTCGGTGGTCTTGGCCGTCAGTTCCGCCAATCGCGCCGCCTGATCTTCCGCTGCCCACAGTGGTTTCTCGGCCATCCTTGGATTGATACCACAATTCGGTTCGCGCGCAACCCTCCATCGCTCGATCATTTGCATCGAGCGAGCGAATGCGAGATGCAGCGGCAATTATTCGGCGGCGATTTCCCGCTCGATCCCGCCGGCGGGACGCAGCGTCAGCCATTCGGTGCGCACTTTGTCCCATTCCTGGATCAGAAATCCCCGGGACTCGAAAAATTGGCGGATCTGCGGGCGCTGCAGGCCCACGATCGATTCCAGAATCGGAGCCAGCACTCCGAGCGCGCTGGAACTCAAGACGGTGCGCCGCGCGATTTGCGAGACGTGCTTGGTTTCGGAGACGGCAATCGTAAATCCGCCGCGGGCATTGACGTCGAGCATCACGTGAATGTCGGAGCGGCCATCGCCCGCATAGACGACGTGATCGGGGCCGATTTGCAGCTCGGCCTGCAGACGTTCGAGGGTGGCTACCTTGCCGTATCCGGCGGTGGCGCGCACGATCGAGTCAATTTCGCCGGAGTGAGTGTAGCGGAACTCGGTGCCGATAATGTGATCGGCGGGCAAGATGCCCTCGAGCGCCGATTGGATGACCTCGACGGGCGCGGCGGAGACCACGAAGAAATCGAAATGATAGCCCTCGATGCCGTTGTCGAGGATTTCGTATAGTTTGCGGATGTCGTCTTTCAGGCGGATTTTTTTGCCGACTTCGCGGAGATGTTCGCGCCGCACGCGCTGCTTGAATTCGGGGTCGTGGAGCAGCAGATAGGCCAGCTCGGCGCCCTGCTGGACGAGGTTGAGCTTGGCCATGCCGTTGGACTTACGCTCGAATTCCTCGGTGGGGATGCCGGTGATTTCGCTGAGCACGTAGCCGGAATCGTTGAACGTCAGGGTCTGATCGAAATCGCTGGCAAACAGATAGTTTTTCATGGTTCTCGGGACCTTTGCGGTTTCATTTTTTCGGCCGATTTGGCCCGGGTTTTCGTCATTTTCCAGCTGGCCATTCATTGGTTTGTCACCTCAATTAGACGCTCTGGGCTTAGTATTTGCCTATCCATAACATGGATGCTTGCCATTCGCATAACAGTGCCGCGATCGAGGTCTGGCCGGGCTGGCTTGAATTTCGCCGGGCGCGGGAGTACCTTCGAGATTGTCCACGGAGTTCCGCCCTCGGACGGAACTTTCGCGCGCCCAGGAGCCACGACGCTGCCATGGCCGCCGCTTTTGCTGCCGCTCGCTTGGCCATCGCCCATCGTCGCGCCGCTCCCACCATTTTCGCATTTTCAGCATTCCAAGGAGAATCCTGATGGCTACCGCCGCTGCTGTCGCTACGCTTGACCAGAACGTTTCTAGCTTTGTGGCACGCAAACATAAAATGCTGATTAACGGGCAGTGGGTGGAGGCCGCCTCCGGCAAGACATTCCCCAGTTACAATCCGGCAACGGGTGAGGTTCTGAGCGAAATAGCGGCGGGCGACAAGGAAGACATCGACCGCGCGGTGAAAGCGGCGCGCGCGGCGTTTGATTCCGGGCCGTGGTCCAAGATTCCCACGTCGGAACGCGGGCGAATGATGTGGAAACTGGCCGACCTGATCGAGCGGCATCTCGAAGAGTTCGCGCAACTTGAGACGCTGGACAATGGCAAGCCGCTGACCGTGTCGCGCGTGGCGGACGTGCCGCTGGCCGTTAATCATTTTCGGTACTACGCGGGATGGGCGACGAAGATCGAGGGGAATACGATTCCGCTCACGGGCGCGCCGCAGGGAAAATTCCTGGCTTACACGCTGCGCGAGCCGGTTGGGGTGGTGGGGCAGATCATTCCCTGGAATTTCCCGCTGCTGATGGCTGCATGGAAACTTGGACCGGCGCTGGCTGCCGGCTGCACGGTGATTCTGAAGCCTGCGGAGCAGACGCCCCTTTCGGCGCTGCGCCTGGGCGAACTGATTCAGGAAGCGGGATTCCCGGATGG